>NZ_BADX01000108.1:0-1422 GCF_000241365.1 Pseudoalteromonas sp. BSi20480
TGAAGTGACCCCAATAAGTTGGACTCATTTCTAAGCGGCAACCAAGGCCTGATTTCGATATTGTATCGGACTCAGGCCTTTTAGTTTTAGCTTAATGCGTTCGTTGTTGTAATAATCGATGTATTCTTTGATGTTTTCAATGAGTTCATTTGCGTCCTTGAACGTCTCATTGTGATACATCTCAGTTTTTAATATGCCGAAGAAGTTTTCTGCAACGGCATTGTCTAAGCAGTTTCCTTTTCGAGACATACTTTGGATTAGCCCATGCTTTTTCAGGTGTTGTTGATATCGTTTATTTTGATATTGCCAACCTTGGTCTGAGTGGATGAGTGGTCTCTCATGCTTCAACAGCTTTGCTGTTGCGGCTTTAAGCATGTCAGTCACTAGTGGTAGCGTGACAGATGTCCTTACCTCATAGCTGACCACTTCTTGGTTAAATAGGTCTATTACCGGTGACAGGTATACCTTTTCTCCATTGACTTTAAATTCAGTGACATCGGTCACCCATTTTTGATTGGGCTTCTTTGCCGTAAATTCACGTTTGAGAACATTTTCAGCGATCCTACCGACTTCACCTTTGTAAGAGGTGTAGCGTTTAGGTCTGACTTTTGATTTCAAGCCAAGTTCGCCCATCAAGCGTTGCACGCGCTTATGATTAACCATCAAACCCATTGCTCTTAGCGTGCAAGTTACCCTACGGTAGCCGTATCGTCCTTTGTGCTTGTGATAGATATCACGTATTCTTTCGCACAAGTCAGTGTTGGAACAGGGCTGAACCAGTGTATTACGATGGTAATAATACACACTCTTGGGAAGCCCTGTGACCTTTAATAAGTGTTGTAAGCTGTATTTTGCCTTGAGCTCTTCGACAACTATCGTTTTGTCTTTGCTTTTTTCTTTCTGGCCTGAGCCAAGGCTTCTAACTTTTTTAAGACTGCGTTCTCTGCACGTAGATAATCCAATTCTTCCCTGAGCTCTTTTTCAGACATGTCTGCTGATGGTTTAGGAGTTGAAGAATGATTCGTCACGCGAGGCCTACCTTTTTTCTGTGGTTTTAGTTGGGTTATACCCCCGTGAGCATAAAGCTTTTGCCATTGAAATAAAATACCTGGGGATGATAAGTCGAAATAGGCGCTAGTATAACCCAAAGACCAATCATTAATTTCCATCGTCTCGAGCACATGAATTTTGAACTCGCCTGAATAAGGTAACTGTTTATGGATAAAACTCTTTGACCCATTAAGCAGGTAGACCTGAAACCAATAACGAATAAGCCGAGCGCTAATATTGTACTTTCTACTTAATGCTTCAGAGTTTTCCTGCTCAGCAAGTTGTGCGAGCTTTAACTTAAATATTCTTTTGTGCTTGGACATAAAAAGACCCCCAGTAATTGGATTGTCCAACTATTGGGGGTCACTTCAA
>NZ_BADX01000107.1:0-29042 GCF_000241365.1 Pseudoalteromonas sp. BSi20480
ATTTAATTAAGAGAAACCCGTTACAGCTATGTAACGGGTTTTTTGCTGTCTGGGGTTTAGTAAATTGGCGTTAAGCATACCGAGCTCAGTAACAATACCAATTCTAAAGTGAGCTTATATAAGACCGACCAACACAATGAAAGTATGCTATCAGCGATGTGACTTTTTATCCCTCGGGTATTCAAGTGAGTGGTGCAACGACTTTAATTAAGTGAAGCCTGTTGCAGTAAAGTGACGCTTTTTGTATTTTGAAATGAAGTAAATCAATTAAGTTACAATTTCAAGGTGAGCTTTACTAATTCGTATAATTAAAGGATCTAGTCTTAAGTAAGGTAATAATATAAACAACAAGGTTATATTATTTATCTCAGTCTATTAACTGATACCTTTAACCCTATAAGCGTCAGCTTTTCTATCAGAGGTTGATTAAATATTACTGTTAAAGAGTTTAAGGTTTGGTGAATAATAGCCTTATGTTTAGGTGATATAAATAGGTTATTGAATTTGCCAATTAGTGGTACTTATCATTAATTGTTTTTTCTTGTCGTTTGACCTCGCTTTAGAATGTTTATTGCGAATATAATTCACAATACAATTAATTTCATCTAACTAAACTAGCTCGTTTAATCTGAGGCATGGTAATATTTTCATTTAGCTAAATCTATTTGAGGTGTTAATTGCCTACTACAGATTACCAACGTGTATTAAATGAAATTACTCAAGAAGTCGCCCCTTTACTGTCTAAAGGGAAAGTAGCCGATTATATCCCTGCACTTGCTGAGGTTGACCCTGAGCAGTTTTCTATTGCCATATACACTACTGAGGGTGAAATCATTTGCGCAGGTGATTGTTCTCAGCGATTTACCATTCAATCAGTATCTAAAGTGATGACATTAACCATGGCGTTACAGCGTTATGGTGACGAACTTTGGAACAGGGTAGGTAAGGAGCCCTCTGGTACAGCGTTTAACTCGCTTACGCAACTTGAATTTGAAAAAGGTGTACCGCGTAACCCATTCATAAATGCGGGTGCTATTGTTACTTGTGATGCGCTTTATAGCCGCTTGTCTGCACCAATGCACTCGATGCTCGAAACATTCAGATTACTATCAGGTAATCGCGGCATTGTGATTGATAAAAAAGTGGCTAATTCTGAGTATGAATTTAGACATCGCAATGCTGCTATGGCGCATTTGATGAAATCGTTTGGTAATTTTGAGAATGACGTTGATGATGTGCTTTGGTCATATTTCAATTTTTGCTCTATTGAGCTTAATTGTGTTGAACTTGCTAAGGCATATAGCTTTTTGGCAAATAAAGGAGTTGATCAGCTATCTGGTGAGCAGGTTTTAAGTAGTCGTCAAAATAAACAGCTTAATTCATTGTTATTTACCAGTGGTTTATATGATGCTGCGGGTGATTTTGGGTATAGGGTCGGTATGCCAGGTAAATCAGGGGTGTCAGGAACTATTCTTGCGGTATTACCTAACAAGTTTACAGTAGCCGTTTATTCCCCAGGTCTTAACTCGTTTGGTAACTCAGTGGCAGGAATAGCAGCATTAGAGCTGCTATCTAAAAAGCTTGATATTTCTATCTTTTAGAGAGATGAAGGGAGCTTATTGCTCCCAATAAACCTGCTCTAAACAATCTTCACGCTCAGGTAATCCACGCGATAAGCGGGGAGAGTGCTGAACAAGTACTTCATAACTTGCTCTGTTTGCATATTTACTAATTTGTGCAAGAGATGAGTATGTAATAGCTTGTTGATCGTGCTTTGCTGAGTTAGCGACATTAAGCTTATGATAAACATTTGCTGATAAGTCATGTAGTACAGCAGCGAGTGCACAGTCTCCAGCGCCATTTGTATTTTTGATTGAGTCTGGTCCGCCCATAAAAGGAGCCGTATGGCTGTATGCTCTTATAGGGTTTTCGCAATCTGCTTTACGCATAGCGCGTGAAAATTCATAACGATTAAAGTCTGCAATAGCACCAGGTAGTAATGGGTATTCGGTTTCACGTTTAAAGCTGTCGTCAACATGGCCTGCCATGAATAGCCCTTTTTCACCTGCAGTGCATATAACAAGATCTACCCAGTCTAGTGCTTTGTCTGCTGCTAAAAGCGGGTCTTCAAACCCTGTAATAGCAAAGCCTTCTTCTTCGTTCATAGCAAGAATATCTACATGTCTTTCAACAAAGTTTGCCCACCAAGCAGGGTCTTGCTCAATTAAGAATTTAGTGCCGAGTGTAAGAACAACAGGCACGCCAGCATCGTTAGCATATTTAACTGCTTGCATAGTCGCATCAGTCATAGTTTCGTCATCTTGTGTTCGCATAAGGTATGCACTAATGACTAAAGCCGATGAGTTTTCTATCAACGATTTATCTATTGATTCTGGACGAAGGTAATTCATTAAACCCGCACTGATTGCAAAGGTGCGTTCGCCCGTTTCGTCAATAAGAGTGAAACAACGGCCTATTGGACCATCAACAGGTTGTAAATAGTCTAAGTCTACACGGCTTGAGGTATTACATAAGAAGCGGTATGCGTAACTGCCAATTTTAATGTTTTCACTCATTACGCCTAATAAAACAGAGCGATCATCTGCAAGTACAGAATAGTTGTGCATTGTGTTACCAATGGTTCCACCTGCAAATTCATAATCAACCATGTCGTTTAATTTTAAGCGGTCGTAAAGAGCATTTGTTATGTCACTGTCTATAACTTGTGACATGCCTCTGCGTAGTTGAAACTCATCAAGGAAAGCTTGATCAACTTTTGCTTCTATATCAACAACTATTTGATCGATACCCGTAATATAGCTACGTTGTAATCTATCTGTTGCGTTAAGTTGATTAGTTAGTGGATCTTTGGCTTCCACTGGAAAATAATGTTTATGCCTGCGGCGTCCAGGAAATTTCATTCGCTACCCGTGTTGTGAGCTAAATAAAAAAAGCGAGAGATTATAACGTAAATCAGCGTCAGTGAGCCATTATTAACAGCTAAATAGTGTTTTATTTTTGCAATAAAGTAATCATTGCCGCGCTTTAGGAGGTTAACTAGGTATAATTAAAGCATAAAACGTAATTTAAGAAGAAATAATGAACAAGCCATTTGACGACGCTTATTGGATGGAACAAGCGCTTTTGTATGCAAAACAAGCCGAGCAGCTTAATGAGATCCCAGTAGGTGCTGTTTTAGTAAAAGATAATCAACTTATAGCATCTGGATACAATCGTTCTATAACTGATAATGACCCTTCAGCTCATGCCGAAATGATTGCAGTACGAGAAGCTGGCAAAGCACTCAATAATTATCGCTTAATTGACTGCACGTTATATGTAACACTTGAGCCATGCTCTATGTGTGCAGGATTATTAGTGCATAGCAGAATAAAGCGTTTAGTATTTGGAGCTCCAGATGCAAAAACTGGTTCAGCTGGCTCTATTATGAATTTACTGCAGGAGCCAAGGCTTAACCATCAAGTAGAAGTTGTTGGAGGGGTATTAGCCGACAAATGTGGTAACACTATATCTGAATTTTTTAAGCGAAGAAGGGCGCAAATTAAAGCAGCCAAGAAGGCTGCTCGAGGGGCTTAAAAAATATTATTAATTGCCCGCTGGTATAGTGTCTTGTGCTTCCATTTGTTGCATAGCAAACATACGGCGACGCCAAATTATTTTTTTGTGTAAACCACGTAACATGATACGACGACGTGTCGCCGTTGAATAAATAACGTTTCTTTTTAATTTTTGTGTGCGTCTACGTTTTAGCATGTGTTCTCCTAATGCGTGAGAGTGAGAAAGGCACAAGGTATATCTTTGAAAAAATTGAAATATACAATTACCACACATTAGTGATCATTTAATGACAAGTAAACAGATATTTTAGTTACCCACTACTTTGAAGCCGTAAACTTTCATAATTAAAAAATTTCTCATTAATCCATGCTCCGCTATGGCGACTCATCTTGTTTTATATTGCTGTTGTCATTACGCTCTGTAGTGATATTTTCATCGGTCATCGCATTGTTTTCATCAAGCCATACCAGCGCGTCGTAGTATCTACGAATATTATCAACATATTTTACTGCCACATCGCCACGGGCATAGCCATAACGTGTATTACGGTAATATCGTTTTTTGATTAATAGCGGTAAGCGTTTTTTTACATCGGCCCATTTATCCGGGCTTGCCCCTTGTTGTTGGGTGATAATCCTCGCGTCGTTCACATGACCCCAACCAACATTATAAGCAGCTAAAGCAAGCCACGTCCTGTCTGGTTGAGGAATTCTATCAGGAATACGGGTTATTAATTTGCTTAGATACTGAGCTCCACCACGAATGTTTTGTTCAGGCTCGAGACGATTTGTTACACCAACTTGTTTAGCTGTACTACGTGTAAGCATCATAATGCCGCGAACACCCGTTGGTGATTTAGCGCGAGGGTTCCACATCGACTCTTGGTAACTTAATGCAGCTAGTAAACGCCAATCAAGATCTCCTGCGTATTGTTCAAACCATGGCTGATATGTAGGTAACGTTTCTTTTATTGCCTCTATGTAAGCTAATGTATTTACGTAGTTAAACTGGCGTACATGACCAAAATATTTTTCTTCGAGTACATAAAGTTGGTTGTTTTGTTTTACTTCACCAAAAAATGGCACGAGCAGCGCATATAAAGAATCATCTTTTGACTTGCGAAGTATCCACGCAATTGGATCATTATGACTTACTGAGAAGCCAATGCTTAAATTAGGGTGATACCGGCGAAATAACGAAAGAGTGTGGGAGTCAGCAAGGGTGTAGTCTATTTCACCATCTATAACCGCTTGTAAAAGTTCCTCTTCGTCAAATTCTTCACTTTCTATCCAGCTGAGTGATGGGTTGTTTTTTTGAGCTTTTTGCAGGGTAAGTGAGTGGCTGCTTTTTGCTATAACCGTAAAATTTCCATCTAGATCGTCAAACTTACGAGGGCGAACACGGCCTTGTTTATATACTAATTTTTGACTAATTGTTCTGTAAGTTGGGCCATACCTATATTGCTCCGCACGCGTTTTGTTGTAAGTAAGTCCTGAGGCAATTAAGTCTAAGTCACCACTTTCAAGGCGATCAAACATATCAGATAAATTAAAAAAGGGGACTATTTCAAGTTCAACACCTAAGTAATCAGCAAAAGCCTGAGAAAGCTCATATTCAAAGCCTTGCTCGCCCTGAACTGCTTGATAATAATTGCTCGCACTTGCTAACGTGCCAACACGTATTTTGTTTTGCTCTTTGATGTGGGCAAGTTGAGTTGGCTGTTCTTGCATATTACATGCACATAACAGCATAACTAAAATGATGATTATTATTAGCTTTTCTTTGAACATTGAGTGCCCCTTTAACACGCTAACACCCGTTATAACAAAACTTAGCCATTTCGTCACTTTCCCTTTTATTTTATTAGCTAAAACGGATTATAAATAAAGCTAAAAAGTTAATTTTATGAAAAGCTAAATTTGGAGTTAAATATGATGACTAATTGGACTATAATGCGTGCCTAAAATATCGTTCAATCCCTAACCCCGGATGAAATTATCTATGTTGATCCTTCGTGGTGCACCAGCACTGTCAGAGTTCAGAGTTAATAAAATTTTAGCGCGTTGCAAACAATCGCAACTTCCAGTCACCAACGTATATGCCGAGTATGCTCATTTTGCCGATTTAACATCGCCTTTGAGTATTGATGAGCAGACCAAGCTTGAAAAGCTATTAACTTACGGTCCTACTATTGCCGAGCATACCCCAGCTGGCACACTTATTTTAGTTACACCTCGCCCTGGTACCATTTCTCCTTGGGCATCTAAAGCAACCGATATAGCGCATAACTGTGGCCTTAAACAGGTTCACCGTGTAGAGCGTGGTATTGCTTATTATATAGAAGGTGAACTAAGTGCAGAGCAACTTGCACAAGCAACGGCGTTATTACACGACCGTATGACCGAAGCTACACACACTGAGCTTGAAGCTGCAGCACAGTTGTTCCGTAATGATTCTCCTCGTGAAATGTCATCAGTTGATATTTTAGGTGGCGGACGCGAAGCATTAGCTGCCGCAAATATTGAGCAAGGTTTTGCCCTTGCCGATGACGAAATTGACTACCTAGTAGAAAACTTTAAAAAGCTAGGTCGTAATCCTAACGACATCGAATTATTTATGTTTGCCCAAGCAAACTCAGAGCATTGTCGTCATAAAATATTTAATGCTGATTGGACAATTGATGGCATTGAACAGCCAAAATCGCTGTTTAAAATGATCAAAAATACATTTGAGCACAATCCTGAAAATGTATTGTCGGCGTATAAAGATAACGCGGCAGTAATGAAGGGCTCAAAAGCGGGTCGCTTCTTCCCGAATGCGCAAGGTGAATATGCGTATCATCAAGAAGACATAGAAATTTTAATGAAGGTAGAAACGCATAACCACCCAACGGCTATTGCACCGTTTTCGGGGGCGGCTACCGGCTCAGGTGGTGAAATTCGTGACGAAGGTGCAACAGGTCGTGGTTCTAAGCCAAAAGCCGGTTTAGTTGGCTTTACGGTTTCTAACTTACGTATTCCGGGTTACGAGCAACCGTGGGAAAGCGACTTTGGTAAGCCAGGTCGTATAGTCAATGCGCTTGATATTATGATGGATGGTCCACTGGGCGGTGCTGCATTTAATAACGAGTTTGGACGTCCTAACTTATTAGGTTACTTCCGCACGTACGAAGAAAAAGTAACAAGCCACAATGGTGAAGAGGTACGTGGTTACCACAAACCAATTATGCTTGCCGGTGGATTAGGTAATATTCGTGCTGATCATGTTCAAAAAGGCGAGATTCCAGTAGGCGCAAAACTAATTGCGCTAGGCGGCCCTGCTATGAATATTGGTTTAGGCGGTGGTGCTGCATCAAGTATGGCATCGGGTCAATCAAACGAAGACTTAGACTTTGCCTCTGTACAGCGTGAAAACCCTGAAATGGAACGTCGTTGTCAAGAAGTCATCGACAAATGTTGGCAGTTAGGCGACGAAAACCCAATTGCGTTTATACATGATGTAGGCGCCGGTGGTTTATCAAATGCATTTCCTGAACTGGTAAACGATGGTGGCCGTGGTGGTAAATTCCAACTACGTGATATCCCTAACGATGAGCCTGGCATGGCACCACATGAAATTTGGTGTAACGAATCGCAAGAGCGTTATGTGCTGGCTGTAGCGGTTGAAGATTTTGATCGCTTTGAATCCATTTGTAAGCGCGAACGCGCACAGTACGCAGTAATTGGTGAAGCCACAGAAGAGCGCCATTTAACCGTAGCAGACAGCCACTTTGATAACAGCCCTGTTGATTTACCGCTTGATGTTTTATTAGGTAAAGCGCCTAAAATGCACCGCAATGTAACATCTCAGCAAGTAACGGGCACTGCCATTGATGCAAACGATATTAACGTAGCTGATGCCGCGCAGCGTTTGTTACGCTTACCTACAATTGCAGAAAAAACATTCTTAATTACCATTGGCGACCGCTCGGTTACCGGTTTAGTAGCACGCGATCAAATGGTTGGCCCTTGGCAAGTACCTGTAGCTAACTGTGCGGTTACTGCGGCAACGTACGACACTTACCACGGTGAAGCTATGTCTCTGGGTGAGCGCACGCCGGCAGCACTATTAAATTATGGTGCTTCGGCGCGTTTAGCGGTGGCAGAGTCGTTAACTAATATTGCCTGTGCCAATATTGGTAGCCTAGAGAACATTAAGCTATCTGCTAACTGGATGGCTGCAGCGGGTCACCCAGGCGAAGACGCCGGCCTTTACGAAGCCGTAAAAGCGGTAGGTGAAGAGCTTTGTCCTGCGCTTGGTTTAACTATACCGGTAGGTAAAGATTCTATGTCGATGAAAACGACATGGAAAAATGAAGACGATAGTGCAGAGCAATCAGTAACGTCGCCGTTATCGCTTATTATTACTGCCTTTGGCCGTGTTGACGACGTGCGTAAAACAGTGACTCCGCAGTTACGTACTGATAAAGGCGATACATCACTTATTTTAGTTGACTTAGGCGCGGGTAAAAACCGACTGGGCGCATCAAGCCTTGCACAGGTTTACAAGCAGCTTGGTGATGTTACTCCAGATGTTGACAGCCCTGAGTTACTGAAAGGCTTTTATAATGCTATGCAAGCACTTGTCGCTGATAGTAAGTTACTTGCTTATCATGACCGCTCAGACGGTGGTTTATTTACTACTGTAACTGAAATGGCATTTGCTGGGCACACTGGTGTGACCGTTGATTTAGCGGGTTTAACAGGCTCAGACTTAGAAGCACTTTATAACGAAGAGCTTGGCGCGGTAATTCAAGTTGCTAACAGCGATTTAGATGCCGTAAATGCTGTATTTGAACAACATGGTGTAGCTGCAATTAGCCACGTGATTGGCTCGCTCAATAGCGACGACAACATTGTATTTAACCGTGGTGAGCAAACTGTACTTAATCATACTCGTACTGAATTACGTACTATTTGGGCCGAAACAACGTACCAAATGCAAGCACGTCGTGATAACCCTGATTGTGCTAAGCAAGAGTTTGATGCCAAGTTTGATGCAAAAGACCCAGGCTTAAACGTGAAACTTAACTTTGACTTAAACGAAGATATAGCTGCGCCATTCATTGCAACGGGTGCTAAACCACAAATGGCTATTTTGCGTGAGCAAGGCGTTAACTCGCATTTAGAAATGGCTGCTGCGTTTAACCGTGCTGGTTTTGCCGCTGTTGATGTACACATGAGCGATATCCTCGAAGGGCGTTTAACTCTTGAGCAGTTTAAAGGCTTAGTGGCATGTGGTGGTTTCTCTTATGGTGACGTATTAGGCGCCGGTGAAGGTTGGGCTAAGTCTATATTGTTTAACGATATGGCACGCGATCAGTTCCAAAACTTCTTCCACCGTGAAGACACCTTTAGCTTAGGTGTGTGTAATGGTTGTCAAATGTTATCAACATTGAAAGAGTTAATTCCGGGTACTGAGCATTGGCCACGTTTTGTAACAAATAAGTCAGAGCGTTTTGAAGCACGCTTTAGCTTAGTTGAAATACAAGAAAACCCGTCTGTGTTCTTTAATGGAATGGCTGGGTCGCGTATGCCAATTGCTGTATCTCATGGTGAAGGCCATGCAGAATTTGCAAACGATGCCGCCACTAAAGCTGCGCTTGAAAGCGGCACTGTTGCGGTTAAATTTGTAGATAACTATGGTAACCCGACAACGCAATATCCGGCTAACCCGAATGGTTCACCAGAGGGTATTACCGGTATTACCTCTACTGATGGCCGTGCAACTGTAATGATGCCGCACCCAGAGCGTGTATTCCGCGCTGTTGCTAACTCGTGGCACCCGGATGAGTGGAAAGAGGATAGCCCATGGATGCGCATGTTCCGTAATGCACGTAAAAATGTAGGTTAAAAACAACATATACAAGTTAGATTCATAATCTAGCTGTAAAATAAAAAAGGCTGCACTGTGCAGCCTTTTTTGATTGCGTAGATTTAAAATTACGATAGTTTGTAAGGTATAAATAAAAGCTTATAAGGACAGTATGTTAAAGCGCGTTGGTTTAATTATGGGGGCTTTATTGCTAAGTATAGTTTTGCTTGGCTATGCATTTCGTTTGCCACTATTACAATGGGCTGTAGCGCCTGAGCTTGAAAAAGCAGGTGTTACCTTAAGCTGCTTAGATTTTTCGCTTACGAGTAAGTTAAATGTGCACGTACAAAAAGCCTGTTTAAGTTACCAAAATCAAGAGTTTGCTCTTACAGGTATTACTGCTAATACTAACCATGTTAAAGTTAAACACGCAGTACTTAATGTAAATCCATTTCCTCAAAGTAGTAAAACAAGCACTGCTGCCACAATTTTAGATTTAGCGCTTCCTGAAAAAAGGCCAACAATTACAGTTGAGCATTTAACTATACACAGTGCGCTTTTAAAGCGCCCGCTAATGCTAAATATCACCGAGCCCACGCTTAACCAGTTTGTCGTAAATGGTGATTTAAACATAAGCGCAAGGCTTTACAGTAATAAGGTACAAGGGCAGCTTAAAGTTAATGATGGATCATTAAAGCAATTACTTAAAACAGATAATGAGTTAATAAATGGGCTTAGTTTTAATACAGCGCAGGCATTTAGCTTTAACGGAGTAGAGGCAAGCCTTACTGGTGATCTGCAAGCCCAGTATGACTACAAAATACAAAGCTGTGATATAACAAATAGCTCCAAAGGTGTGCTAAGTGCTACCTATAATTTAAATACCCAAAACCTTGAGCTTGACCTAAGCAAGCTTAAAAACAATGTAAAACTTAGTAATAACTGCCAATCTCTTATTCCTGAAAGTGATTACAAGGCCTTTGCAGTTAAGCAACTTCCCCTTAATTGGCACTGGGCTTTAGCTAAACCAATTAATTTTGCACATAACAACCTAACCTTACCGTTAATAACGCTCAAAAGTGCAGTGCAAGCCAAGCAAAATATAGATATAACGGTTACAGATACGTTTATAAATACTGCTGCACCGCTACAAAGCGCACGCACGCAGCTAAAGGTACAGCTACATACAGATGAAATCGACGCTATAACGCTAAATACGCAGCTTAAAAACTCTCAATTAAGTGGTAATTACGATATTGCGCTTACCTCTTTGCCTGAATTTTTACCGGCTGAGGCTAATAATATTAAAGCCAAAGGGGATTTTACAGTTATTCAACTTATTGACTTTAAGCCCGTTGGAAACGCACGTATTGAGTTTAGCTTTAATAGCGCAGCTGCTTATGGCAGCGCTTTTAACGGCTACACAGGTAACCTTGAAGCAAGTATGAATGAAAAGCTCGATGCAAAAGTAACGCTTAAAAGTAAGCTTAAAAGCGTGCAATACAACGAGTATAAACTCACCGGTATTAATAACACTCTTAGTGCAAGAGCAAACTTAGGTGTGGGTGAGTTATTTGCACACTTAAATGCAAACACCCAAATAAATACACTGACAAGCCCAAATGTCGATTTAAATACAATAAACGTAACGTCAACCGGGCTGCAAAGTCGCGCGCTTAAAGCGTCTCATCATGTGTTTGTAAATGGTGTTGAGCTGGTGGCCAATCACCATGTTTCAAAGGTAGCTCATCCGTTTGAAGTGATTATACCGCAGCAAAGTGTGCTTTCGTTAAATTCACTCGTTAGCCAATTTGAACCGTTAGCTCAACTCACTCAAGGCGAGTTTAATGGGCGTATTAGTGGCGATGTTAACTTACAAAAAGCCAATTTTAATTTAACTATTGATGATACCAGCGCGCTTTATAACGATTACTTAGCTAACCAGTTTAGTGCGCAACTTAGTGGGCAATATGATTCAGGGCAGCTTAATGTTGAGCCAACTACCTTTAACCTCAATGAATTAAGAGCTGGCGCAGTAGTTAATAATATCAACGGTAAAATAAAAGTGGTTAACAATAGCGCGCAAGCATCTGATATAAGCGGTAATGTGTTTGATGGGGTATTTGAATTAGATAAATACACGCTTTTAAAATCGCAGCAAACAGCTAATGTTACTTTTAAAGATATTGATGCGAGTAAACTCATTACCCTTGACGATAAGTCGGGAATTACCTTAACGGGCCGATTAAAAGGGTGGCTGCCCCTTCATTTTAGTAACAGTGGCGTAGAGGTTACAAATGGCAACTTATTAAACCAAGGTGAAGGTAAACTTATTATTAGCAATAACGCAGCGTTTGACTCTGTTATGCAACAGCAGCAAGAATTACAGCCTGTACTGAGCTTACTTAAAAACCTTGATATACAAAAACTTAATAGTACAGTAGCGCTTAAAAGTGATGGTTGGTTAAATTTAGGTGTTAACTTACAGGGCTTTAATGAGCCACAACAGCAGCAAGTTAATTTTAACTATAACCACGAAGAAAACGTGTTTACGCTATTGAGAGCGCTAAGATTAAGTGACGAAATAACACAAAAAGTTGAGCAGCAATATTCTCAAAAAGGAAACTAATGATGAAAAATTCGTTAAGCATTAAGGCAATTATAGCCTTTGCTGCTATTAGCGCTTTAAGCGCATGTACTCACAGAGTAGAGGTGGCAGCGAAAGAGCCAATAACTATCAATTTAAATGTAAAAGTAGATCACGAAATTCGAGTAAAAGTAGATAAAGAACTCGATACCCTGTTCAGTGACGACAGTGAATTATTTTAGGAGCTAAATGATGACTATAAAAAATAAATTAAGTATTGCCACTTTAATTGGTGCAGTGTGTATGTCGTTTTCGGCGTGGGCGATTAGTTTAGATGATGCTAAAAGCCAAGGATTAGTGGGTGAGAACAGTTCGGGTTATTTAGGCTTAGTAGTACAAAATGGCGAAGCTAAAGCCGTTGTTGAAGAAATTAACGCAAAGCGTAAAGCTCAGTATTTAAAACTAGCTAAAAAGAACAATTTATCGCTCGCCCAAGTAGAAGCACTCGCAGCGGACTAAAACAATCGAAAAAACCCAAAGTGGTCATTATGTTGAAGTAAATGGCAGCTGGGTTAAAAAGTAACATTGAATTTGATACTTAAAAGCCGAGCCGTTATGCGCTCGGTTTTTTTATGCCTTCTAAAAGTTGCTGCCAAAAGTCGAATCCTTTGCGCCTTGCAAGTTTTATATTGTGCTCTGGTATAGATTCAGGCTCATCGTAGCTTTCAAGCGCTTCGCTCATACTTAATTCGCGAATTAAATGCAGTGTAGGGTAGGGAGCTCGGTTTGTGTAATTTGCGGCATCATCTTCCTCGCTGTCGGCAAACACGTAATCGGGATGAAAATTAGCAATTTGATATTTACCTTCAAAGCCTTGTGCAACCAGTAGTGCATTGGCTAAATCAACTAAATCTAAAAAGTCTTCAAAATCGCTAAAGCCGTTATCAAACAGTATTAATGTGGTTTCGCGATCTGGATTTTGATTAAGCTGTGTGCATTGCTCAAGCATATCCATTACCGCATCATCAATTTTTACTGCTGGGCTAAGTACATAATGAATGCAGTTGTTCTCAACTTCTTTGCGGGCAAATGGGCAAAAGTTATATTTTACAATAACAGACGATACCCACTCACGGGTTTGAGTAATGGCTAAATTGGTCATGCTTGTGGCTCTAAATACTGATTAATTATGGTTAATGTTTTTTTAATGGCGCCTTGGTTTTTTAATACGCACTGCTGCGCTTTATTCCCTAAAGTTTGGCAAGCTTTAGTGTTTTGGCTTAGATTAATTAATTGTGTAGCAAGTTCATCGGTGTTTTCAACAGCCACAGCGCCTTTTAATTTTATAAGCTCAGGGTAGATATGATCGAAATTATACGTATGTGGGCCTGTAATAACACCGACCGAAAAAGCTGCCGCTTCAAGTGGGTTATGCCCGCCGCGGCGAATTAAACTACCGCCTACATAACTGACATTACCAGCCCCATATAAACATTGTAGCTCGCCAAGTGTATCGGCCAATAGTACGTGTTCATTTTGATAGTTATTGTTGCTACGACGACTAAAGCTAAGTGGGCTTTGAGCTAACGTGTCGGCTACTTTTTTAAACTGCTCAGGGTGTCGAGGGGCAATAACTAAAAGTGAATTAGGGTATTTCTTTAATAGTTGCTGGTGGGCATTTAATATCATTTCGTGTTCAAGTGGGTGAGTAGAACCTGCCACCCATACAAAACGCTCTTGGGTTTTATATTCGGCTTTAAGATTTGCTACTTTAGTTAGTTGCTCATTGCTTGGGCTTATATCAAACTTAATTGAGCCTGTAACATGGCTTTTTGAGGAGGTTAAACCGAGCTCAATAAACCGCTCGGCATCTTTTTTATTGTGACTTGCAAGTACCGTGATTGAGCGCATAATTATTTGCGTTAGCTTGGCAACCTTTTGATACCCCTGTTGCGATTTTTCGCTCAAGCGAGCATTAAGTACCAGTACCGGAATATTCTTTTTATGGCTTATTGCCATTAAGTTTGGCCAAAGCTCGGTTTCTAATATGCATAGTGCTTGTGGGTTTATACGTTTTAAAAATCGGGCGGTCGAAAACGCAAAGTCCATAGGTAAATAACTACATGCCACGGTATTTTTAAACTGATTAATTATTTGCTCGCGACCTGTAGGGGTATTGCAGGTAATAAGTATATTAAGCTGTGGGTGTTGTTTTTGCAGCGCTTTAATAAGTGGTGCAGCTGCAAGTACTTCACCTACAGAGGCGCAGTGCACAACTAGCGGTTTGCCTTTGCTTGTAAATAAGCTTTTGCTCACAAAGCCAAAACGCTCTTTAAAGTGTGCGCGGTAGCCTTTGTTTTTTTTACCTCTTAATACATATAAGTAAAATACAATCAGCGGGCTAATTAAAATTAAAGCGAATGAGTAAAAAATGCGTGCCATACTGAACTTTTATTGAGGTAAGTGCCCTTAGTTTAACGCGAAAGTGATAATTTCTGAACATGTGAAGCACTAAATTATGTTCCAGTTCAGCTATATTCCTATAAAATACACACAACTAAATAAAACTGTGGAATAATGGATTTAATTTTTTCCTGCCATTTCAGTTCCTAGAGGAATTTTTCATGTCAATTATCGATTCTGTGGCAACAAGCTACGTTGAAAGTTTAAACCGTCATCAAGCCTTATTTGAAACGATGGAGGCTTATCATCAAGAGTCTATGCAGTTATTAGAAGTATGCCATAGTGCATTACAAGCTGGTGGTAAGGTTATTTGGTTTGGTAACGGCGGAAGTGCAGCGGATGCTCAGCATTTGGCGGCCGAATTTGTAGTACGTTATAAATTAGAGCGTGGACCGCTTGCGTCTATGGCACTCACAACCGATACGTCAATTCTTACTGCGCACAGTAACGACTACCATTTTGATACCGTGTTTGAACGCCAAGTTCAGGCGCTTTGTAAACCAGAAGATTTAGTGATTGGTTTAACAACCTCAGGTACCAGTGCAAATATCAATTTAGCACTTGAAGCGGCTAATAAAATTGGCGCATTTACAGTTGCATTAACAGGCCGTGATGGCGGAAAAGTAAAAGACATTGCCAAGCTGCCAATTATTATCAAAAACGATGAAACAGCACGTATTCAAGAAGCGCATATGTTTATTGGCCACTGGTTATGTGAAGCCATAGATATGGTTGTTGCGGAGCAGCAGTAATGGATTTATCGCTATTAAAAAACTTATCTAAAGCGCGTATTTTAGTGGTGGGCGATGTAATGCTTGATCGCTACTGGTACGGTGACACTGGGCGCATTTCGCCTGAAGCGCCAGTACCTGTTGTTAAGGTAAGCAAGTTTGAAGACAAAGCTGGTGGCGCTGCCAATGTTGCTAAAAACATTGCTAGGCTTGATGCCAAAGTAGGGCTACTTGGCTTAATTGGGGAAGATGAAAGCGGGCAAATTTTAGAAACAATTTTAAAAGGTGAAAAAATAAGTTCACAACTTGTGAGTGTATGTGATTTACCGACTATTTCTAAAATGCGTGTTATTAGCCGCCATCAACAACTTGTACGCCTTGATTTAGAAGAAACCTTTAGCGAGCAGCATAGCCAACTGTTATTAAATCGCTTAGAGCTGGTGCTTGATGAATACGACTTTGTGGTGTTTTCTGATTACAGCAAAGGCTCGCTGAGCTTGATTAAAGAAATGGTTAGCGTTGCTAAAGCGGCGGGTAAAACTGTACTTATAGATCCTAAATCGCCAGACTTACATTTGTACGAGGGCGCAGATTACATTACGCCTAACTTGCATGAATTTAATTTAGCAGGCGGTAAAACGGGCTCTGAGGACATTTTAGCGCAAAGTGCTCGTGGGCTTATTAGTAAAAATGGTATTAAAGCTATGCTACTGACGCGATCAGAGCAAGGTATGTCATTAATTAATGCCGATGAAAAACATGACTTTGCAGCGCAGCAATTAGAAGTGAGCGATGTAACTGGCGCAGGTGATACCGTTATTGCAACGCTAGCTGTAATGCTTGGTGCAGGAATGGCCCCTAAAGATGCGGTAGAAATTGCAAATTTAGCCGCAGGCATTGTAGTAAGTAAACTGGGGGCAGCTACAGTGTCACCAGAAGAGTTAAGCCAAAAGTTAGGCCAATACTTACACACCAATGGAGAACACTACCAAACTCCGTTTGATGATGTACTGCAGCATATTGAGTTTGCAAAGCAAAACGGCGAAACCATTGTATTTACCAATGGTTGTTTTGATATTTTACACGCAGGTCACGTGCGCTATTTGGCACAAGCCAAAGCGCGTGGCGATCGACTCGTTGTTGGGCTAAATAATGATGATTCAATCACTCGCTTAAAAGGCCCTGAACGCCCGATAAACCCGCTTGATGAGCGTGCAATGGTATTAAGTGCACTTGCCTCTGTTGATTGGGTGATTCCCTTTGGCAGCGCTGAGGAAAACGATACACCCGCTAAATTAATCGAGCAAATAAGCCCTGATACTTTAGTGAAAGGTGGCGATTATACCGTAGAGCAAATAGCCGGTGCCGATCATGTATTGCGCCATGGCGGCAAAGTAGAAGTGCTGACATTTTTAGATGGCTGTTCAACGTCAAAAGTGATTAGCAAAATAAAGCAATAAGTACATTTTGCGAATAAAAAAGGGATGAAAGTGTTGCTTTCATCCCTTTTTTTAAAGCCTAAATATAGTGTATTTAAAATACTGGCTAAAAGTTATATTCGTATTTAGCAAAGGCAGATGTGTCATTTTCTGCATCGTCATTTTGAGATGCAAAAGCACCTAATGTTAAACGCCCACCCATAGTGATTTTTCTATAGCGAAGCTCAAGCTGTTTAGAACTGTAGCCAGTCTTGGTTATTGAGTTACCAATGTCAGGATTGTTCGGGTATAAATCACTGTTGTCGCTGTTGTAATCCACGCTGCGTAGCTTTGCTTGCCAATCATCGCCGTTTGAAAGTTGCCCAAGTATTGTTAATACAACTGATTGCGCATCATTATCAAACGTTGAGCCTATGGTGCGGCCATGGTAACGGTAACCTGATTTATAATCTGAGTGTTCGTAATAACAGTTTTCATTGGTTGATTCCGCTGCGCACGAAACACCCGTATCTATGTATTCTACATTCACTAATACATTTTGATCGTAAATACGTTGGGTCGTTTGCACACCAAATAAATAAGCTCGGTCAGCAGGTTTAAATTGTGAGCTGGCATCCTCACCTATGGTGCTGGCATAAATGGCGTATGGGTGGCTAAACAATGTGTCAGACCAGCGAATATCGAGGCCTGCAAGTTGATTTCCAATTTTAGACTCTAGCTGACTGTCGCAATTTTCATTACCATTAATGCAAGTTGTTTGCCCTGTAATGACATCAATAAAATCACCAGCAGAACTTGGCTGACCTTCACCTGCCCACTGCGCCGACCAACTTACTGCAATTTCTAATTGTTGTAGTGGGCGTATATTTAAGCGACTACTCCACAGTAATGCATCAGGAATCACTCTGGTTGATTCGAGCTTGGCCATTTGTGCTGTAAAACTCCATTGGCCTATCCAGCTTAACCAAGGTGTTTCAAAGGCGGTGCTTTGTTCACGCGTAATACTTAAAGCGGGAAGCGGCTTTGCATTGCCAGACATTATCAAGCTATTGTCGATACCAGGTCCCCAAAATTGCTCAACAGCACCGCCTCTAAATATCCAATTACCTAGCCTATAGGCTACGTAACTACCATCAAATGAGGTATCGTCACAATCAGTTAATGCTTGCTCATCTTTTACAATGTCATCGCTAGTTTTTCCGTTAATGAAGCATTTTTTACCGTCTTTTCTAGAGCTTAGTGCAACTTTAGCGGCAAAATTATCACCTAGGTAGGCATACGCTGCCGAAAGCGCTGATTTTTGAGTGTTGGTCGCGCCAAAGCTCGTTGTATGTATTGGATCTGTGGCTGCATAAGCTGATAATTGCACACTATGTGAACTTGCGTTTTCAGATTTATAACGATGCTTTACACGCAGTAATGCGTCTTGCAAGCTTGGAGATAATTGCTCGATGGGCATACTGTTAACATCATTAATAAAGCTCTTCCACATTAATGGGTATGTTGTTACCGGCGCTAAAATAATACCGGCGTCGGCTAGCTGTTGTATGTCAGCTTTTAGTCCGTAGTCATCTGGTTTAACCCATGGTTCAGCATTAACAGATAAACTGATAGCACTAAATAATGTTGAAAGAATAAAAATTCTGTGTCGCAAAGTTCAGGTCCTTGTGATTAAAATTGCTGGCAAGTTTACCAATCTAAGTATGTTATTGCAGTAAATATTCAAATTTATAGGGTCAATTAAATGTATAAAAATGTAACCTATCTATCGTAACAAAGGCCTGATTGATATACTAAAGATCAAATAGGAAATTGAGAATGCAATGAGCAACAAACGACTTTTATTTATTCCAGTATCGTCACCAGAAGGAATTGGTGAATATATGCGCTCGTTGTTGTTGGCTAATGGGTTGCTCGCTGAGTTTGCTGGGATGCTTGATATTCATTTTATTTTAAACAAGCACACAACTTACGCCGATGTTTGCCCCTTTGATACCACTTTACTTGAGAGCTCAGCAACCAAAGAAGTTGCATTAGTGTGTGACTTTATCACTGCATACAAACCCGACGTTGTTGTTTTTGATTGTGCTGGGCGCGCAGCACATATGAAAGCGGCAAAAGAGGTGGGTGCTAAAGTTGTTTTTATTTCTCAACATGAAAAAAAGCGCGCAAAAGGGTTAAAGCTCAATCGTGCAAATTTAATTGATGCACATTGGGTTGTACAGCCAGACTATTGTATTGCGCCATTAAGTTGGGTAGAAAATACAAAGCTAGATATGTTTCCCCTTGCTTATCCACGTAATGTTGGGCCTTTTGTTGCACACGCTTCAGAGGAGCAAAAAAAGCAAGTGTTGAACAAATATGGCCTTGAAGAAAATAATTACTTATTAGTAAATGCAGGTTCTGGTGGGCATACATTTAATAATTTAAATTGTGCAGATACCTACTTCGATACCGCGCTTAAAGCGGGTAAAAAAACGGGTTTAAAAACAGTGGTGGTGTTTGGTTCCAATTATACAAAAATATTACCAAAAACAAGCGAGATTATTTGTTTAACAAGTTTAGAGGGAACTGATTTTTTAGCTTTATTGAGTCAAGCAAAGTTGGCTCTATTGAGTGCTGGTGATACTTTGTTGCAGGCTATTGCATTGCAAACTCCTGTTATAGCTTGTGCTATTTCAAAAGACCAACATACCCGCTTAGAAAATTGCGTTAATGCAGGCGTAGCCATCAAAGCAAGCCTTAATCCTGATGATATAGTGTCTAAAATTGAATACGCAATAGATAACAGGCACTATGAGCCTCTCTTGGCTAAATATCGTAAATTAGAGAGTCCTCAAAGTTATAGTGTAATTACGAGTGCGGTAAAAAATATGCTTGCAGGAAGCCGTGCATGAACATTGTAATTGTTATTGACTCCCTTGTTGGCGGTGGTGCAGAAAAAGTTATGCTTACTTTAGCTGAGCAACTTGTTGAACTTGAGCATCACGTTACTTTATTGTCAATTGCAAGCTCCATTGAATATGACATCCCTGAATGCATTAATGTCGATAGTTTATTTCCTGATAGGGCATCGAAGGTTGATCGCTTTTGGAACATAAATAAAAGCGTTGCGAAGTTAGAAGCCTGGTTTAACAATAAACAAAGAGATATTGGTACTATAGATTTAGTACTTTCAAATCTTGATAGAAGCAATAATTTACTCGCTAAAAGCACGGTTAAAAATGTACATTTTGTTGTGCATAACTCAGTAAATTCAGAGCTTGCTAGGCAAAAAAAGCTAGGTCCGTTCTCTTATCGCTATCTTAAAAAATCAAAGCAAAACTTAAATGGTAAGTCACTCGTTTGTGTATCTAAAGGGGTAGAGCAAGAAATCACTCAAGGCGATTTAATTACCCCAAGTGCAATAACCACTATTTATAACCCCTTTAATTTAGCCGAAATAAAACGCCAATCTGTTGACGTTAATATAGCTATTCCGCAGTCGCCTTATTTGATTCATGTAGGGCGTTTAGCTAAACAAAAACGTCACGATATTTTATTTGCGGCATTTGCCAAGCTTGATAAAAAATACAAATTGGTTCTTTTATGTAATAAGCCTAGCAAAGCATTTAAGCTTGCAAAAGAGTATGGCATTGCAGAGCAGCTGATTGTCCCTGGTTTTGAACAAAATCCGTATAATTGGATTAAGCAGGCTGAAGCATTGGTGTTGAGCTCTGACTTTGAAGGGTTGCCAACAGTATTAATTGAAGCATTAGCTGTTGGCACGCCGGTAGTAAGTACTAATTGTACGTTTGGGCCTAGCGAAATATTAACAGGCGAGCTGGCTAATTACTTAGTACCTATAGAAAATAGCGAAGAGCTAGCGGCTAAAATAAAACACGTTTTAGCAAATAAGCCGAGTGTGGAAAGCGCCGATATTTTGCAAAAAGTGGATGCTAAGCTAGTAGCTCAGCAGTATTTGGCTCTACGCAGATAGTTTTTGGCTATAAAGGGCATTGAACGTTTCCCAATCATTGCTTTGCCAATTAAAGACGCTATTACGGCCTTGTTCTTTTGAAAATGAACGCTTTAAGCGCGCTATATTACTTTGTTGCCATTGCGGGTTAGGAACTTTTAACTCCCCGCGATCAAAGTCGATAATATATACGTCGCCGTCTTCATTAAATAAAATATTATTGATATTTAAATCGGCGTGATACACCCCTTTGTTATGAAATAGCGCAATAGTGTTGGCTATGCTTTCAAGCTCACTACTATTTAAAGGGCGCTCAATTAGAACGTCGAGCAGGCTTTTAGCGCCGCTAACCGCTTGTGTAATTATATCGCCGCGGTAAATCAAACCACTAGTGCTTACTCTGGCTGCAATTGGCTTGGGTACATTTAGACCGAGTTCAATAAGCTTTATCATTAAGCTGAACTCTTTACATACACGGGTGTTTTTAAGGCCAAGATAGAGGTATTGATCGCTCAATACCTTACCAACCAAACCGCCACGCCAGTAATGCCTAAGTACAGCAGTTAAATCATCATGTTTAAAAAACCATGCTGTAGCGCGGCCTTTTTTAGCGCCTACTATTTTATTTTGCTTTTGCCAATAAGTTGCATCAAACCAGCTTATATCAACAAGGTTAAAATAATCTGGATGGCTTAAAATAGTGTGTTTGCCTTGCGTTAGTGTTTTAAACATAGCTCGTTAAAATAATTCAATAATAGGTATATATTAACGTGTTTTATGGCGCAGGATAAGTGCTTGCATTAACGCGAGTATAATTTAAGATCCCAGCATACTATTTAAAGCCTAACGGAATGCGTGACTCAAGTGCCTAACTACTCCTCTATTTGTATTTTAAGACTCTCTGCTATTGGTGATGTATGTCATGCTGTTAGTGCTGTTCAAGCAATTCAAAAAGCGCACCCTAATGCAAAAATAACCTGGGTAATGGGTAAAGTAGAGGCTATGTTACTTGCTGATTTACCAGGCGTAGAGCTGGTGATCTTTGATAAAAAAGAAGGTAAGGCTGCGCTTAAAAAATTAAAAAACACCTTTAATGGTAAGCAGTTTGACGTGCTTCTTAATATGCAGGTGGCATTAAGAGCAGGCTTTGTAGCACGCTGTATCCCTGCAAAAGTAAAAATAGGCTTTGATTGGGCACGCTCAAAAGAACTACACAGTTTGTTTATAAATAAACGTATAGCCCCGCAAAAAGAAGCGCATGTGCTAGAGGGGTTCAAAGGGTTTGCGGGTGCAATTGGTGTAGATGATTACACGCCTACATGGCGAATGCCTTACAACGCACAAGATCAAAACAAAGCAGATGAGTTACTAGGGCAAGAGTATTTAGCCAACAAGCTATTTGTAATTTCGCCAGCGGCTAGTAAAGCTCAGCGAAACTGGTTGCCTGAACGTTATGCCGTACTTGCTGACTACGCGCATGAGCAAGGTTTTAATGTTGCTTTAACCGGCGGACCTACTGAGCTTGAAGTAAATTTAGCGAATAACATTATAAAACATAGCAATAGCCCAATTTTAAATTTAGTTGGTAAAACAAAGCTTAAAGAGCTGCTATGTGTTTTAAAAAGAGCTGATTTAGTTCTTGCCCCCGATACTGGCCCTGCTCATATGGCAGTAACCGTTGGCACACCAGTTGTTGGTTTATATGCTCACTCGAACCCTGCACGCACTGGCCCTTATTTATATCAAGATTATGTGGTAGAGGTTTATCATCAAAATTTACTTGAGCAAACGGGTAAAACTGCGCAGCAAGTCCCCTGGGGTACCCGAGTTAAAGGGGATGATTTAATGAGCCAAATAACGACAGATAGCGTAAAAACAATGTTTGACCATGTTGTGAACAAAGAGGGGCTTGAGTGAGTATGAAACTACATAAAGCGCTTTTTTTAGACCGTGACGGCGTGGTTAATGTAGACCACGGCTATGTATATCAAAGTGAAAAGTTTGAATTTATTAAGGGCATTTTTAGCACCTGTAAAAAGTTTTATGATGCAGGCTACAAAATTATAGTAGTGACTAACCAATCAGGTATTGGGCGTGGTTATTATACCGAAGCTGATTTTTTAGCGGTCACCCAGTGGATGAAAACGCAATTTAGTAACCACAACATTGAAATTGCCGATGTTTATTTTTGTCCTCATCACCCTAAAAAGGCGTTGCCCGAATATTTTAAGCAATGTGATTGCAGAAAGCCAGCCCCAGGCATGTTGCTGCAAGGCATTAAGGAGCATAATATCGATCCTGAGCAGAGTATTATGGTTGGTGATAAGCTCAGTGACATGCAAGCAGCTCAAAAAGCCGGTATTGCAACCCAAGTATTAGTGCGGTCGGGGCAAAGCTTTGACGAAAGCGCAAAGCAACATGCTGATTTAGTGATTGATTCAATAGATGATTTAACTAAACGTTTACCGTTATAAAAACACGCTTTATTTAAGCGTGTAAACTGGCACATATTCCTTACATTGAGCGCGTTTGCGACGAACTGCAAACCGTGCATTTTTCTCGTTAAACTTTTACAATACACACCATCATAAACAGTGGCATAAACGTTGTTGTTTACCCGTTCAATTAAATGGAGACTACAGATGAGAGCATCTGCTTTTTTTAGCCAATTACAAGAGCAAATTGAAGACGTTAAAGCCCAAGGCCTTTATAAAAGCGAGCGTATAATTACCTCGCAGCAACAAGCTCAAATTGAAGTAGCATCTGGCGATAAAGTTATTAACTTTTGTGCTAACAACTACCTTGGCCTAGCAAATAGCCCTGAGTTAATTAAAGCAGCGCAAGGCGGTTTAGACGACCACGGTTTTGGTGTGGCCTCTGTGCGTTTCATCTGTGGTACGCAAGACATTCACAAAACACTTGAGCAAAAAATTAGTGCATTTTTAGAAACCGAAGACACCATTTTATACTCTTCTTGTTTTGATGCTAATACAGGCTTGTTTGAAACTATTTTAGGTGCAGAAGATGCGATTATCTCTGATTCACTTAACCATGCTTCGATTATTGATGGCGTTCGTTTATGTAAAGCTAAGCGTTTTCGCTATGCAAATAACGACATGGCTGATCTAGAAAAGCAATTAATTGCCGCAGACGAAGCGGGCGCTAAAACAAAGTTAATTGCCACCGATGGCGTGTTCTCTATGGATGGCGTAATTTGTAACTTAGAAGCTGTGTGCGATTTAGCTGATAAGTACGATGCGCTTGTTATGGTTGATGACTCTCACGCTGTAGGCTTTGTTGGCGAAAATGGCAAGGGTACACCTGAATACTGTAACGTACTTGACCGTGTAGATATAATTACTGGTACATTGGGTAAAGCGCTGGGCGGCGCATCAGGTGGTTACACTTCAGGTAAAAAAGAAATTGTTGAGTGGTTACGTCAGCGTTCGCGCCCTTACTTATTCTCAAATTCATTAGCACCTTCAATTGTAACTGCATCAATTAAAGTACTAGAGATGCTTGAAAATGGTGGCGAGCTTCGCGCTAAGCTTTGGTCTAATGCTAAATATTTCCGTGAGCAAATGGAAGCGGCAGGCTTTACCTGCGCAGGTAAAGATCATGCCATCATTCCTGTGATGCTAGGTGACGCTAAAGTGGCCTCACTTATGGCTGATAAATTACTTGCAGAAGGTATTTATGTGACTGGTTTTTCATTCCCTGTTGTACCAAAAGGCCAAGCACGTATTCGTACGCAAATATCAGCAGCGCACAGTATAGAGCAGCTAGATACAGCTATTGCAGCCTTTACCCGCATTGGTAAAGAAATGGGCGTTATTTAATTTTTAAAACTAAGAAATGACTTGGTTTTTGTGAGCGTAAATTATGAAAGCATTATCTAAATTAAAAGCAGAACCGGGTATCTGGATGACAGATGCACCTAAGCCTGAAGTGGGCCATAACGATCTGTTAATTAAAATACGTAAAACAGCGATTTGTGGCACCGACGTTCATATTTATAAATGGGACGAGTGGGCGAGTAAAACAATTCCTACACCTATGGTTGTTGGCCATGAATACGTTGGTGAAGTGGTTGATATGGGTCAAGAAGTTCGCGGTTTTTCAGTGGGTGACCGGGTATCTGGCGAAGGTCATATTACCTGTGGGCATTGTCGAAATTGTCGTGCTGGGCGTGTGCATTTATGCCGTAACACCACAGGAGTTGGTGTTAATCGCGAAGGCGCGTTTGCTGAGTACTTGGTGATCCCTGCATTTAATGCATTTAAAATTCCAGACAACATATCTGACGAATTAGCCTCTATTTTTGACCCATTTGGCAATGCTGTACACACAGCCCTTTCGTTTGATCTAGTAGGAGAAGATGTACTAATCACTGGTGCCGGTCCTATAGGTATTATGGCTGCAGCTGTTGCAAAACATGTAGGTGCGCGTCATGTAGTAATTACTGATGTTAACGAGTACCGATTAGAGCTTGCCCGCAAAATGGGCGCAACTCGCGCGGTGAATGTTGCAAATGAAAAGCTTGAAGATGTTATGACCGACCTAGGCATGACAGAAGGCTTTGATATTGGTCTTGAAATGTCGGGCGTGCCAAGTGCATTTAATTCAATGCTTAACAATATGAACCATGGTGGCAAAATTGCCATGCTCGGTATTCCACCATCAGACATGGCAGTAGATTGGAACCAAGTTATTTTTAAAGGTTTAGTGATTAAAGGTATTTATGGTCGCGAAATGTTTGAAACCTGGTACAAAATGGCAAGTTTAATACAGTCAGGTCTTAATTTAAGCCCAATCATTACACATCAATATTCTGTAGATGACTTCCAAGCTGGCTTTGATATGATGATTTCAGGTCAGTCAGGAAAAGTAATTTTAAACTGGGATTAATTCCATAAAAAATTGCAAGAAGGGCGGCTATGGCCGCCTTTTTTATTTTATTTATTAAAGAGAGTTCAATGGCATTTAAACATATATCTATTGCGCAAACGCATGAGTTATTAGACAAAGAAGACGTAGTAATTGCAGATATACGCGATCCTAACTCGTATCAAGCAGGTCATATTCCGGGATCCGAGGCACTATCGAACGCAAATATTGCCCAGTTTATGATGGAAAAAGAGTTTGATCAGCCCATTATTATTGTTTGTTACCACGGCATGAGCTCGCAAGGTGCTGCAAGTTACTTAGTTGAGCAAGGTTTTGAGGATGTATATAGCATGGATGGTGGTTTTACAGCCTGGGAAGCGGCCTACAGCGAGAATGTTGAACGATGATAGAGCTTGGCAGTTTAAATAACCCGCGTGCCGCACAAGGCTTTATAGATTATTTAAAAAGCCAAGGTTTAGACGGGCACTTACATTCAACTGATGGTAGTCACGTTATTATTAGCGTATCTGAAGAGCATTTTCATCAGGTACAGCCGCTTTGGGCTGAGTTTACTCAAAACCCAGGCCATTCTCGTTACCAGCAAGCTTCTTGGAGTGTAGGTAGTACGCAATCACCTTTAAAATACCAAGGGCAATCGCTTAACCTTAAAGCGCGGTTCAAAGCGCTGAGTTGGCTTAATCAATCGGTAAGTGTACTCAGTATTGTTATTTATGTTGCATTTTTACTGGGTGGTTTCGAGAGCATTTATTCTGCATTACAGTTTAACCCCTCATACCCATTGACGTGGTTTACGCCAGCCTTGGTTCACTTTAGTGCTATACATATTGTGTTTAACTTAATTTGGTGGATATCGCTTGGTGACAATATTGAAAAACAATGCGGAAAATTGAGCTTAATTGGCCTGTTTTTTATTACTGCTTTAATTAGTAGTTGGGCGCAATATTTAATTGTTGGGCCTAATTTTGGTGGGCTAAGTGGCGTGGTATACGGCTTACTGGGGTATTGCTGGATCCATAGCTTTTTAAATCCAGAAAAACCCGCATTGGTGAGTACCTCAATTATAGGTTTTATGCTTGTTTGGTTAGTACTTGGTTTTGCTGATGTGTTGTTTATTGGAATGGCTAATTGGGCACATTTAGGAGGGCTAGTGAGCGGAATGGCGTTTGCCTACACCGCTCAACTGTTTACTAAAAAGCATACAAATAGTTGAATTTAGTGGTACAAATACTTTGTAAATAGTACTTCACGTATAATTTCTTGGCCTGTTTCTTCTTTTAACAGGCTTTTTAATTTTTCTATACATTTTGCGCGAATTTCTTCTCGACCAGTCAATGACTTTATTTTTTCTTCTGGCTCTTTCGAAAAAATCTCTACAATAGCATCTCTTAATAAAGGGGTATGATGTTCAACAATGGCAATGTCTGAATTGTTACTAAGCATTAGGTCAACGGTAACGCGCACGTAACCCATTTTTTTACTTGATGCGCCAATATAATTAGTAATTATGTCAGGTTCAAAACCAAAATAACCAACCGTTGACTCTGCACGGGCACTTAGGCTCACTAAACTCATAATTAATGTAAAAAGACCTACGTATACTATTTTTTTCATATTTAAAGCGTTTCCGAAAACCTGTTGTAAATAGTTTATACTTAATAATAGGTAATAAACAGCGCCAAGCAATTATTTATATTAGTTACTTAGGTTGGTGAATAGGCACTTTTTCAAATGCTTAGGCAATGTTATCATTTGCTTGGATTATATTTTATTGAGTTATTGTGACAACTTTTCCTTTATCTTTATCAGCTAACTGGCTATCGGATATACAAACCGATGACTTAACACCTACAGAGCAAGAATGGCTTTTTGAGCCGCATTCTTTAACCGCTAAGCTAAAAAGTAAAGCAACCTCTTTTAGTGTAAAAGTACTCAGCGAACAGGCGTTTAATTTAAGTCATGAACAACAGCAATTACTAGGCTGTAAAACGTCATCGGCGTTAAACCGAGAGGTGCTTCTGTTGTGCGATAGTAACCCCATGGTTTACGCTCAAAGTTGGCTGCCAAATAACCAAACGCACAACTCGCTTCATAATATGGGGGAGCGCCCTTTAGGCGATGTTATTTTTCAACAACCTGAGCTTGTTCGTCAAAATATTGAAATCGCGCGTTTTGATAGCAAACATTCATTACAGAATTTGGTTACCCAGCTAAATTTACCAACTCAAACTCTATTAGGCAGGCGTAGCGTGTTTTCGTTAAATGATTACCAATTTTTGGTGGCGGAAGTATTTTTACCTGGGGCGTACCTTTACTCATGAAATTAGCAGGTTTAAAAGCAAAACATTTTTCTTATTATTTACAGCTTATGCGTGTTGATAAGCCCATAGGTACTTTATTGCTTTTATGGCCAACCTATTGGGCTTTATGGCTCGCAAATAGTGGGATGCCGAGCTTAATTAATTTTATAGTGTTTACTTTGGGGGTTGTAGTAATGCGTAGTGCAGGCTGCGTGATAAATGATTTTGCAGATAGAAAAATAGATGGTTCTGTAAAACGCACAGCCCAACGTCCTCTTGCATCTGGTACTGTCGCAAGCGGCGAAGCGCTAAGTCTATTTTTATTACTGATCACTTTAGCGTTTATTTTGGTTTTAATGCTGAGCGTTAACACTATTTTATTGTCTGTTGGAGCACTTGCGCTCGCGTTTTGCTATCCGTTTATGAAGCGATATACCCAGTTGCCACAAGTCGTGCTGGGTGCAGCATTTGGTTGGGCAATTCCTATGGCTTATATGGCATCTATTGATGCATTACCTCTTCAGGCTTGGTTGCTGTTTGTTGCTAATGTATGCTGGACGGTTGCGTACGATACCATGTATGCCATGGTCGATAGAGATGATGATATTAAAATTGGTGTTAAATCTACCGCTATTTTATTTGGTCGCTTTGACCGCCATATCATTTTTATATTAAATGCTCTATTTATCGCACTTGTTGCTTATATTGGGGTAATTAACCAGTTAAATATGGCTTTTTGGGCTGGATTACTTATAGCCACAGCATTACTCGTTTACCAACAAGTATTAATTTTAAAGCGTAATAGAAACGAATGCTTTAAAGCTTTTTTAAATAATCATTATGTTGGTATGGCTATTTTTATTGGTTTATTGCTCTCGTACCCCATTAACATTTAGCTATATTAACGAGGTGGATCAACTATTCCGCTAATGGATGCGTTTTTTCTAAACCAGCCAGCAATTGAATACCGATTATCTACTGCTGGTAATACTTCGTGAACAAAGCGTTCGCTTTCAAATAAAACTAATGTCCCCGCTTCTGGCGAAATGCTCACTTCAACCACTTTGCTTTTAGGCTTATAAATAACAAGCTCACCGCCCGCATTGGGCGTGTTTAAGTATAAAACGCTAGTAAATACTCTATTAGATCGTCCTTTAAATGCATCGACATGTTTTTATAAAAATCACCGTGAGTGTATTTTGCGTAGTGGCATTCGTAATCAAACAG
>NZ_BADX01000106.1:0-24447 GCF_000241365.1 Pseudoalteromonas sp. BSi20480
GTGCGATTGAGCGTTGTGCGAATACTTTCCATAACAGCTAGGTAGGTTAATTGTGCTTGGGACGAACCATCAAACCAATAAGTTTTATCTTTTCGAATATTATCGTCAATTTGTAAATGATTTAAGCGACCAATACCAGCATGGCTAAAATGCGGATTTATGCGATAACAATCAGCCATTAAATTAGCTATCAATTCTTTGTTTAAGGCATTGGGAATAACTGTATAACCGCGGCTTTCAATATCGTTATAAAACGGGCCATCGGTTGAAAAGTTGATCATTTAGGAGGTTCTTTTTTTGAAGGTGCGCCAGTTTAGCCGAAAAAGAGTAAAAAGCTATTGTTTTATGTCGCACCTGTCTCAAAAAAGAACGCTGAATTAATTCAGGGTTGTGGCTGCTTTTTTAATAAGCGAAAGCAAATGTGCTAAGTGCTCCGTAACTGTGGTTTGTTGGTTTGTTTGAACAATTAGTTGCTCATGGCTTAAATCTTTATTCGTTTTTAACTGAACAAGATCGGTGTGTTCTGCCACAGTGTTTGCATGCTCAATGCTGGCGATTGCAAAACTATCGGATTTAATAATGCCAGAGATAACCTGTTCAATACTGCCCATTTTGATAGTTGATGATTTATTTAAAGAATCAATGGCCTCGTTCAGCATGCTTTGAACTTGTTTTGATTGAGAGAAACAACCAAAGGCTGAATAGGAGTCTAGTTGGTGTTTGCTTATGTCATTTTTTTGGGCAAGCGGGTGATGCTTAGATACAAATAAAATAAGCTGATCAGGTAAATGAATATCACTACCAATGCTATTTACAGCTTGAGAATAAACGCTAATGTCTATTTCACCTTCCTGAAGCTTGCGTGTTAACTCATGCTGTTCTTGCAATTGCATTTCGATTTTTACATGTGGGTATTGCGCTAAAAATTGACCGCATGAAATAGGCACAATGTTACTCGCTTTATTAGTATAACCAATAATGAGTTTTTCATCGGCATTGCCATGAACAGACTGAAACAGGCGTTTTTTGGTGTTTTCTAATTCGCCAAGTGTATTTTTGGCGTAATCTAAAAATAGTTCGCCTTCAGGAGTCAGTTTTACTGAGCGGGTTGAGCGCGTAACTAACTCATAGCCCATTTCATCTTCTAGGGTCTGAATACTGCGGGTAAGTGCAGAAGTACTAATTTTTGTTTTTTCTGCGGCTTGTCTGAAGTGGCGTAACACACCCAGTGCTACAAATTGTTCTAATTGGTCAAATCTCACTTTATAGTCCCTTTTTATAAGTAAGTTGTGATGTACTAATACATCAATTTTCTGTCAGTCTAAGCTATTAATAAATATATCTAAATTTAAAAAAGATAAACTACACAATATATTTGTTTGCACAATAATAAAAGTGTAAAGATGTTAAAAAGTATTAACCTTTAGACTAAAGACTAATAATTTTTTATTTACCTAACATCCTTATCTGGCAAAGTTAATACTAAAAAGCAGGTATAAATCTATAAATAAAAATATTAGGTAAATTTATTATGCTAATTAATGAAAAAGTATGCCACAAAGTAGGGCATTGATTAAGCAATAATTAAAATATTTGCACGAATTTTAGTCTTTTAGCTTGTTTTATTATCAAAGTTTTTGTTTGCTCTGTTACTTAATGGTTTGTTTTCAATATTTTGAAGTTCAATTTCTATTGCATCACATGAAATATGAATTTCAAATAAAGACGTTAGTAAAGATAAACTTAAACAGGTTAGGCTTACGCCAAATAAAATAATTCCTGTGGTATTAAACTCAATAAAAAGAGCAAACATAGACAAGGTACATAATAAAAAAGAGCCTACACCGTAAACTTGCATAGTTCTTATGAGCTTTATGCGCTTTCTTAAATTGGTAATTTGCGCAACCACCACAGGGCGAATTGACTCGCCTTCTCTGGCATTTAACTCTCTTATTAATTGCGCAAGTACTAAAAATCGGTTTGTATAAGCAAGAAGTAACAAAGATATAGCTGGAAAAAGTAGACCCGGAGTTGTAAGTGTCATGCTTGCGCCTTTTTGAATATTGTTTAATAAATTTCTCAATACCTTAAGGTATTGTACACACAAAATAATCGAGGTCGATATTGCAAACTTATAAAAACACAACAGATAGTGCTTTTAATTGGATAACAATTTATAAGGCAGCCAACACGTTAGAGGCTAATATTGTTAAGGGGTTAATTCAAGCGGGTGGAATAGAGTGTAAAGTTGCAGGAGAAATGCTTCAAGGTGCACTTGGGGAAATTCCTTTCGATCAGGCGCAAGTGAGTGTGCAGGTTTATGCGATAAAAGAGCGCCATGCGCGACAAATATTGGTAAACTATCAGCAAGTAAAACAATCCGCTCCAGATTGGGTTTGTCCTAACTGTAATGAGCATAATGGATCAACATTTGATTTTTGTTGGTCATGTGAGACGTTAAAGAATGACTAAAGCAAATAATTTTCAGCGTATTAGAGAGCTAAACTATTTACAAAAAGCGGTATTAGCAAGTGCGCTAATTGAACGTATGTTGCCAAATTATGGTTTATTTAGTGAGGCTACGGGGTTTGGTGATGAAACGTTACTTCGTAATGCGCTTAATGTTTGTTGGGAAAAAATCTTACTGCCAAAAAGTAAGATTGACTTAGAAAAGCAAGTTGAAAAAGTGGAACCTAATGTTCCAGAACTCGCTGATTTTGATATGTTTGGTACATACCCAGCTATTGATGCGGCAACGTCATTACTGAGCTTGATGCATGGTTTAATGGCACAAGACGATAAAGAGTTTGTAAGTGTAAGTAAAATTTCGCAAGCAACCGTTGCGCGCTTTATTGAATACCAGATGACAGTTGAAGGTGAAATTGCAGACAACACGGCTGTTAGGGAGCACCCTTTAATGCAGTACGAAATTGAAGTGCTAGCCGAGCTTATTGACTTTGTTGAAAGTATGGGGCGTATTACTTCAGAAAGTGTAAAGGCGCTGAAAAAATTTGCTGTTGTTGATGGTCAAACAAATATTGGTTTGGCGTTATAAACAAATTAAGTAACTTGAACTTTGGTTAAGTAGTGATAAAAAAGCAGGAGAAGTACAGTGCGAATTTTAGGCATTGAATCGTCATGTGATGAAACAGGTATAGCAATATATGATGACGAGAAAGGCTTATTAGCTCATCAGTTATATAGCCAAGTAAAAGTACATGCTGACTACGGTGGCGTGGTTCCCGAGCTGGCGTCACGCGATCATGTTCGTAAAACGCTTCCGCTTATTGATGCAGCTTTTGCTCAAGCTGGTTGTGGTCCTGAAGACTTAGACGGTATTGCTTATACAGCCGGCCCTGGTTTAGTTGGGGCGCTATTAGTGGGTACTTCAATTGGTCGCTCATTGGCTTACGGATGGGATATCCCTGCTGTTGCGGTTCATCATATGGAGGGGCATCTACTTGCTCCCATGCTTGAAGACAAGGTGCCAGAGTTTCCGTTTATTGCTTTACTTGTTTCTGGTGGCCACACCATGATGGTAAAAGTTGAAGGAATTGGCCAATACGAAGTATTGGGCGAGTCTGTTGATGACGCTGCAGGTGAAGCCTTTGACAAAACAGCTAAGTTATTAGGTCTTGATTACCCGGGTGGTCCCCGCTTAGCAAAATTAGCAGAGCAAGGTATTCCAAAGCGATTTATCTTTCCTCGCCCAATGACAGATAAACCCGGACTTGATTTTAGTTTTAGTGGATTAAAAACTGCGGCGTCGATTACCATTCGTGAAAATGACGATGACGAGCAAACTAAAGCAGACATCGCGCATGCATTTCAAACCGCTGTTATTGATACCTTGGTTATTAAATGTAAGCGAGCGCTAAAGCAAACAGGTATCAAGCGTTTAGTGATTGCGGGCGGTGTAAGTGCAAATACCCAGCTTAGGCTTCAGCTTGAAAGAGTCATGCAGGGTATGAAGGGCGAAGTGTATTATCCGCGTACGGAGTTTTGTACTGATAACGGTGCAATGATTGCTTATGCCGGTATGCAACGTTTAAAAGCAGGGCAGTTTGCAACCCTTGATATGAAAACTAAGCCTCGGTGGCCAATAGACAGCCTCGAGCCTATTTAAGTGCTTGGTTATGTTGGTTTGTTTTCATCAGTGGGGGCTTTTTTAGCTCCCACTTTTGGTTCTTCACCAGCAAATAGTCTCACTATGTTTGTTCGATGGCGAAAAATAATAAGCACCGTAATAAAAACCACTGGCAGTGTATAGAGTGGCTTAATTAACCACGTATAAAGCGGTGCGAGTAAAACGGTGACTAGGGCGGCAAGAGAAGAATAGCGACTCACTGCGACTATAATTAGCCAAGTAGTAATTAATAACCCAGCTAGGGATAAACCTATTGGGAGTAAAGCCCCAAATGCTGTTGCGACGGCTTTACCTCCTTTAAAATTAAAAAATACAGGGTACATGTGGCCTAAACAGGCGCCAACGGCAACTAAGCCAAGTACCAAAGGCTCAAGTTGTAAAAAATAAGCCCCCCACACGGGTATCGTGCCTTTTAAAATATCAAAAACAAGAACTAAAACAGCAGGAAAAGCGCCACCTAAGCGGTAAACATTAGTTGCGCCTGGATTATTTGAGCCATGTGTGCGGGGATCTTGAAGTTTAAATAGACGCGACACTAAGATAGCCGATGAAATCGACCCAAGTAGGTACGCTAAAACAAACATCAAAATAGCTAACACATAGTTCCTTATATTTTTATCGTTATACCCATTACATTTAATGCAATTAACATCGTTTTTGGGCTATTATTGGCGGCAAAATTTATCGTGAAAATTAATATACTTCTACCAAATTTAGCTAAACGCGTTATTTTGCTATTGTAGAAGGAATTTTTACATATTTAAACACTGATTAAAGCATATACAATATTAATTTATAATTAGTTTATGTGGTTAGAACAGTTGTTGGTCTTTTGGAGTATCAATGGATAAGGTATTTATATCTCAATTGCACGTCGACACTATTATTGGAGTGTACGACTTTGAAAAAGAAAGTAAACAGAGCCTTTATTTTGATATTGAAATGCTAAGTGATATTAAACCAGCCGCCGCAAATGATGACATTAATTTAGCACTTGATTACGCAAAAGTAAGCGAGCGTGTCATTGCGCATAGCACAGCTAAACCTGTTGAGTTACTTGAAACACTTGTTGAACAATTGGCAGACATTATTTTAACTGAGTTTAATACAACACAAGTTAAAATAAGAGTGAGTAAACCTGCTGCAGTTGCGCAAGCGCAAACTGTTGGAGTAGAAATAACACGTAATAAGGCAAGCGTTTAAATGGCGCAAATATTTATTAGCCTTGGGTCAAATATTAACAAAGAGCACTATATGCAAAGTGCCTTAAAAGCACTTAAAACGCATTTTACGAATATAGAGCACTCGTCTGTTTTTGAAAGCGAAGCTGTCGGTTTCGTAGGTAATAACTTTTATAATTCGGTCGTTGGGGCAAAAACAGACAAGCCGTTAGCTGAAGTGTGTGCATTACTAAAAAAAATAGAGCGTGATAATGGTCGCACACCAAACGATAAAAAGTTCAGCCCAAGAACCCTTGATTTAGATTTATTGTTTTACGATGATGTTATCTGCGATAGCCCCGCGCAATTACCACGTGACGAAATAACTAAAAATGCATTTGTATTACAGCCTCTCAGTGAGGTTGCCCCCGGTTTTTATCACCCTGTAGCTAAGCAAACAATTGCTCAATTATGGAATGCATATAATAACCCTCAACAAAAACTATGGAAGGTGGAGTTTTCTAACCCATGAGTATTTTAGAAATAATAATTTTAGCGCTAATTCAAGGTTTTACTGAGTTTTTACCCATATCTAGCTCGGCACATTTAATTTTACCCTCACAAATATTAGGGTGGGAAGACCAAGGACTTGCTTTTGATGTTGCAGTGCATGTAGGGACATTAATAGCGGTTGTTATTTATTTTCGTAAAGAGGTGGCTGATATTCTTAGTGCGTGGTTTAAATCGTTTGGCACACAAGGTAAAACAGACGACAGTAAACTCGGCTGGTGGATTATTTTAGGGACAATACCTGCTGCTGTATTTGGTTTGTTACTTAAGGATTTTGTTGAGTTATACCTACGAAGTGCATGGGTCATTGCAGCCACGACGATTATTTTTGGCCTATTGCTTTGGTACGCCGATGCTAAAGGGAAACAAGTTAAAACAATTTATCAACTTAATTGGAAGTCGGCTTTAATGATTGGCTTGGCGCAAGCCGTTGCTATGATCCCGGGTACCTCTCGTTCAGGTATTACAATGACAGCGGGTTTAATGCTAGGCATGAATAAGCAAAGTGCAGCGCGCTTTTCGTTTTTACTCGCTATTCCTGTAATTTCAATGATGGGGCTTTATTACACAATAGAACTTGCATTGGGAGACCATGTTGTTGAGTGGGGTACATTACTACTAGGTGTGGTACTGTCTTTTTTATCTGCTTATGCGTGTATTTATTTATTTTTAAAAGTGATTGAACGAATGGGAATGTTACCTTTTGTAATTTACCGGTTAGTTTTAGGCTTGGGTTTAATTGTTTTTTAAGTATGTAGATTAATTTACTTTGCAAAAAGCCTTCTAATTTAGAAGGCTTTTTTGTTTGTAATAATGATTTTAAGCATTAGTAAAATACCTACATATAATGGCAAGTAAGCGCGAAATTTGGCATTATAGCGCCATTAAACTTTGCACAGCTGCAAAGTGAGCAGACGGTTTAAGGAAAGTATATGCATATTCATATTTTGGGCATTTGCGGTACGTTTATGGGTGGTATTGCAGCTATTGCTAAGTCGCTTGGCCATAAAGTAACAGGTTCAGACCAAAACGTTTACCCACCTATGAGCACCCAGCTTGAAGATCTTGGTATTGAGCTCACTCAAGGTTACGACGTATCTCAATTAGAGCCAAAACCCGATATGGTAGTAATTGGTAATGCGATGAGCCGAGGTAATCCGTGTGTTGAATATGTGTTAGACAACAGCTTACCTTATACCTCAGGTCCAGAGTGGTTAAAGCATAACTTATTGCAAAACTCGTGGGTGCTTGCGGTAGCTGGTACGCATGGTAAAACAACCACAGCGAGTATGCTTGCCTGGATATTAGAATATGCTGGTTTAAAACCGGGGTTTTTAATTGGCGGCATAGTGCAAAATTTTGGTGTGTCGGCAAAGGTAGGTGAAACCCCTTTTTTTGTTATTGAGGCAGATGAATACGATACCGCTTTTTTTGATAAGCGCAGCAAGTTTGTCCATTACTTACCGCGTACATTAATTTTGAATAATTTAGAGTTTGATCACGCCGATATTTTTGATGATTTAAACGCAATTAAAAAACAATTTCACCACTTAATGCGTACACTACCTCACAGCGGTAAAGTAATTTGGCCAAAACAAGACAAAGCACTTGAAGACGTTATATCGCAAGGGTTATGGAGTGAAAGCGAAACGCTAGGCATTGATTGGGGTTACGAACTAATTAAACCCGATGGCAGTGAGTTTAAAGTACTTTTGAATAATGAATGGCAAGGTACGGTTAATTGGGGCGCAATTGGCGAACATAATGTTAAAAATGCGATTATGGCAATTGCTGCAGCGCGCCATGTAGGGATTGCGGTTAGCCACAGTATTGAGGCACTTGCCGAGTTTATAAGTCCGAAAAGGCGAATGGAACTCAAGGCCGACATAAACAGTATTAAGGTTTATGACGATTTTGCTCATCACCCAACAGCGATTAAAACAACCTTAGCGGGTTTACGCGCTAACGTTGGCGATGAAAAAATTATTGCTATTTTAGAGCCTCGCTCAAACACCATGAAAATGGGTGTACATCAACATACGCTTCTTGCTTCATTAGCTGATGCTGATGACGTACTTTTATTTGAACCAGATAACTTAGGCTGGTCGCTTAACGAGCAAGCTCAAAAAGCGGGCATGCAGTGCTTTAATAGTACGCAAGCTATTATAAATACGGTGCTTGAAAATGTGCAGCCTGAACAACATATTTTAATTATGAGTAATGGCGGTTTTAACGGCCTTCATCAGCAACTAGTAGATGGTTTGGCTGATAAATTCAGCGGAGAATAATTTGCAATTTAAAGATAAAATCACCTTAGCGTTCAGTGGTGCCTCTGGCGCACCATATGGTTTAAAGCTGCTTGAAGTGTTACTCGAGCAGCAATACCAAGTGTATGTACTTATTTCGAGCGCAGCCCGCGTTGTGCTTGATACTGAGTCAAACATAAAGCTCTCGGCAAATGAAGATAAAGCCACAGAGCAGTTAAATGCGCTATTTGATGCACAGCCACAACAATTACAAGTATTTGGTAAAGATAACTGGTTTAGTCCTGTAGCCTCTGGTTCTGCAGCGCCTAAAAAAATGGTTGTGTGTCCATGTAGTGCGGGGTCAGTATCGGCGATTGCTGTAGGCGCATCTGATAATTTACTAGAACGTGCGGCCGATGTAGTGATTAAAGAACGTGGCCAGCTTATTTTAGTGCCGCGTGAAACGCCTTTTAGCGAGATTCATTTAGAGAATATGTTAAAGCTATCGCGTTTGGGCGTTACCATTATGCCTGCAGCGCCGGGCTTTTATCATAAGCCGCAAAGCATAGAAGATTTAGTCGATTTTATGGTGGCTCGCATTTTAGATCATTTAAACATTGAGCATACACTAACAAAACGTTGGGGTTATGGTGAGGGTAAGTAATGAGTAAGCAAAGTATTGCATTAAATATTGAAGGCCTTACCAAGGTATACAAAAACGGCGTAGAGGCTGTTAAAGGTGTTGATTTACAAGTAGACGAGGGCGATTTTTTTGCATTACTTGGACCAAATGGCGCAGGTAAATCAACAACGATTGGTGTTATTTCGTCTTTGGTCAATAAAACTGAAGGTAAAGTAGAGGTATTTGGTTACGATATAGATACCCATCTTGAAGCTGCCAAGGCGCATTTAGGCTTAGTACCACAAGAATTTAACTTCAGCCAATTTGAAACGTTGACCCAAATATTAGTAAACCAAGCCGGTTATTACGGTGTACCGCGTAGCGAAGCACATAAGCGTGCTGATAAATATTTAGCCCAGCTTGGTTTGCTTGAGAAAAAAGATAAACAAGCGCGTACTTTATCAGGCGGTATGAAGCGTCGTTTAATGATTGCACGCGCACTGATGCACGAGCCAAAGCTACTTATACTTGATGAACCAACAGCGGGTGTAGACATAGAGTTACGACGCTCTATGTGGGAGTTTTTACGCAAAATTAATGAACAAGGCGTAACTATTATTTTAACTACCCATTACTTAGAAGAAGCAGAACTATTGTGTAAAAACATTGCCATTATCGATACCGGTCGCATTGTTGAAAACACGACGATAAAAGCACTGCTTGCAAAGCTTGATAAAGAAACGTTTGTACTTGATTTAAAAATGCCAGCTAAGCCAGTCACGTTGCAAGGTTATAAATTTACCATGACGGACGATCACACTATTGAGGTTGAAGTAGCTAAATCACAGGGCTTAAATGCAGTGTTTAGTGCGCTTACAGAGCAAGGTAATACTGTATTAAGTATGCGTAATAAGGCCAATCGATTAGAAGAGCTATTTGTAGGATTACTAGAGCAAGGGCGGGGCGAATAAATGTTTAAATATGGCGTAGCGCTAAAAAGTATATGGATTAAAGAGTGTATTCGTTTTCTACGTATTTGGGTGCAAACTCTAGTACCACCTGCCATAACAATGAGTTTGTATTTTGTTATTTTTGGTAACCTCATAGGTTCGCGCATTGGTGAAATGGGTGGGTTTAGTTATATGGAGTTTATTGTACCGGGCTTAATAATGATGTCGGTTATTACAAATTCATACTCTAATGTAGCTTCTAGTTTTTACTCAACTAAATTTCAAAAAAGTATAGAGGAGCTGCTTGTTGCGCCAGTGCCTAATTACATAATAGTACTAGGCTATATGGGCGGTGGTATGACTCGCGGCATGATGGTGGGCTTTATTGTTACCTGTGTATCGCTGTTGTTTGTTGATATTCAAATACACAATATATTTGTAATTATGGCAACGGTAATTTTAACCTCGGCGGTGTTTGCGCTAGGTGGTTTAATTAACGCTATTTACGCTAATAGCTTTGATGACATTAGTATTATTCCTACATTTATACTTACTCCGCTAACGTACTTAGGTGGCGTATTTTATTCAATTACTTTGCTACCTGAGTTTTGGCAAAACGTATCGCAAATCAATCCCATCATCTATATGGTTAACGCATTTAGGTACGGGTTTTTAGGTGTATCGGATGTTGATTTAACCGTCGCATTAGGTGTTATTTTAGTGTTTATTACCGTGCTATTTACTGTTGCGCTTACATTAATCAAAAAAGGTGTGGGGCTAAGACACTAATGAGTGATGCAAATTCTCGAAGTATTGTATCTAATCAGGCCGGTATTCACGAAAAGCTTGATGAAATAGTAAATAAGCATTTAAGCGCCGAGTTTAAAAAGCCCATTGCAGCACACACGCAAGCGGCATTTGATGAGGTTAATGAAAAAGTTAAGGCATTCAATGGCCCTCTTATTTTAGACTCTTGCTGTGGTGTAGGTGAAAGTACAGCTAACTTAGCTAAGCTTCACCCTGAAGCTCTTGTGGTCGGGATTGATAAGTCGTCGCATAGGCTTGATAAACACGACGTTCAATATAAGCAAAGCGACAGTGGTCAGTATATTTTGGTACAGGCTGATTTAAATGATTTTTGGCGCTTAGCAGTTGCAGCAAATTGGCAGCCTAGCCACCACTATTTGTTGTATCCAAATCCATGGCCTAAATCTAAACATATTCAACGCAGATGGCACGGAGCAGCTATATTTCCTTATATTGTTAAGTTAGGTGGCTTATTAGAAGTACGCAGTAACTGGGATATATATGTTAAAGAATTTGCAAGGGCGCTTGAACTAACCAGCCATATTTGCGAAGTGCAGCCTTATCACAGCGACGATGCAATCACCCCATTTGAGCGAAAGTATTGGGCCAGTGGCCAACAAAGTCACCGGCTTGTTATTGATTTAACCTAAGTTATGTTTAAGCGTTTTTCTATCGGCTAAAAATAGCTTTATCACTAACGTTTGGTTAATTAACTGATTAAGTCAGCATTTTCTGGTGTAGCAAATTGTGGCGCAGGTTGGGCAAAATGGTTACCCTGCATGAGCGTCACATTTGCTTTTTCTAACGCATTTACAATGGCTGCATTTTCGACAGATTCAGCTATAAGCAGTAAATCTAATTGGTTAGCAAATGCCGCTATATGCTCAATAAACAAGTAAATGTCGTTATCGTGTATTATCTGTTTTATCAATCCGCCATCTAACTTAATACCGTCAACTTCAAGTTTTAGGACATTTGAAATATTTGAATAACCGCTACCAAAGTCATCAATTATTACCTTAACGCCTTTACTTTTAACCATAGAAATAAATGCTTTAACTTCAGAATAATTTGCAATCGCTTGGGTTTCTATTAACTCTAAAGTGATATTGCTTGGGTGCGGATAGCGCTTAAGCTCGTTTGTGATGAATTCATTCAAGCTTGGGTCTAACATGTCTTGCGCTGTTATATTTAAGCTCCAACAAATGTTTGTTTTTCTAAAGCGGCTAATGCACTGTGAAAATATAGTGCGGGTTAATAACCCGTCCATTCTGGAGCGAGTAACTACATTTAAAAACGCATCGGGTTTTAAAATTTCTCCGCTTGCAGTAACCATTCGCGCCAAACATTCGTACTGAACTATCTGATTTGTTTTGGTATCTATTATTGGCTGAAAGTAAGGCACAATACGGTTGTTATCAAATGCATCATGCACTTCTTTGGCCATTTCTACATTATATTGATATTGAGTTTTAACATCGTGAAGTGCTTTAGAATAATTAATAACTGTGTGCCTACCTTGCTTTGCTTGTAGTGCAGCAATATGAGCATTTTCAAGTAATAGCGATTTATTACCCGTCGCAATACCAGCACACAATGTAATGTATATAAATGGATCAGTTAATAAAGGCGTATTGGCATTATAGGTTTCGATTAAATCGCTCAGCTCTTCATAAGGTGTTTCTTTAGGTGATAGCAGCACCAATTTATTGGTGGCTAAGCGGTATAAATGACAGTTGGCAGAGCAGCGGCTCTTAAAATGCATAAGCAAGTTTTTCATTACTTTATCGCCAATTTCGGTGCCGTAAAAGCTATTTATATCTTCAATTTCATTAACCCAGACAACAGCTAACTGCATATGATGACTGTTACTTTTTTTAAGTAAGTACTCCAACGCAATGTGGTTTTCAAACCCAGTACTGGAGTCGGTTGCTAATGAGCGCTTAAGTAAGTAAACATAAATAGCGGCAACAAGGATAGCTATAAAAAAGAAGAAGCTTGCCATAGCTGCTGCTTTGGAGACGCTTTCGCTTAGCTTTTGGTTAAGATCAAGAATCGTTATATCAGCGCCAGTAAGGTAAGTTTTACCAGTTTTATCGTCAACAAAAGGGATAAATATAGTTTTAAAGTGTCCCCATTGATCGGCCGACACTTCAAATACCGGCTCAGTGGAGTAAAAAGCGCTTATGTTGAGATCAGTTGCTTCTGGGTATATATCTAAATATTGCGTTATTTTGCCATTGTTCATATCGTCTTGCGTATAGCTTGATGCAGTAAAGTATACGCGGTTGTTTTTTAATATCATTGCATATACATATGCCACATCAAGCGCTTGTGCAAACTCAGAAAGTTGCCTGCTTTTGACTTCATAGTCAAAAAAATTAATTTGACCGTTTTGATTCATGGTATTTAGGTAGTCATCACCGAGTATATGCTTAACACTGGCTGCGGCATTAAGAAGGCGCGCATCAACAGATTCCATAATTTCAGCGCGGGTTGTGTGGTAGGTGTAGTAAATATAGACCACTAAGCTGACTAAAAATAAAGCAAAACCAGCCACTAACCAGCTCACTTTCACTCTTCCCTTAAGCATTGCCTGTCCCTTTTTTGTTGTTTTAATGATTATACTTAAAATACAAAATTGCCCAATAAATAATTAGTATTTATTAGATTAAATAAAATTTTAATTAAATTAACACTTTTTTGTCATGCGTGGTGTTGCTTTTAAGGCTTTTAACGAGACATTTTACTTATATTGCAGTACAGTTAGAGCAATTATTTAGAAACACTATTGCTTAACTTACCGCCATATTTGGGCGTTTTTACTAGTTAAACAGGTGTTTTAGCAACACACACACTAGGTATTAAGATGGATCAAAAGCGTTGTGCCGTCGCCTCTAAAGAAAGCCTCAAGCGTATATTTACTGTACCTGAAGCGCCTGACTCAACTTTAAGCAAAATTGAGCTTGAAATATCGAGTAATTTAGCAGGTTTTTTAAACGAAAATATAGCGGCAATCGAAAAACCATTACATGAAATTGAAAAAGACTTTCAAGCTGCGGTGATCCCAGAAAACCCAACGTTTGTATCTGCTTATGCTCAAGACATAATGGAGCAACTTGTTGCTCATTCTGTGCATACGGCTGCACCAAGTTTTATTGGTCATATGACATCAGCTTTACCGCATTTTTTACTGCCACTTTCAAAGTTGATGGTGGGACTAAATCAAAATCTAGTAAAAATTGAGACATCTAAGGCGTTTACCCCCCTTGAGCGACAGGTGTTAGGTATGATGCATCATTTAGCCTATGGCCAAAACGATGCGTTTTACTCTAAATGGATGCACAGCGCTAAAACGTCATTAGGTGCATTTTGCTCTGGTGGTACGGTTGCAAACATTACTGCGCTTTGGATTGCTCGAAATCGTTTGTTAAAAGCCGATGGTGAATTTACCGGTATTGCATCGCAAGGAATTGTGGCAGGTATGCTGCACTATGGATACAGAGGTCTTGCGGTATTAATTTCAGAACGTGGTCATTATTCATTAGGTAAATCGGTTGATTTATTAGGGATAGGGCGCGACAACTTAGTTGGTATTAAAACAACTGATGACAACAAGGTCGATGTAAATGCCATGCGAGACAAAGCCCGCGAGCTTGAGTCTAAAGGCATTAAAGTAATGGCAATTATTGGTGTTGCAGGCACAACCGAAACCGGCAATATTGATCCCCTCAACGAAATGGCTGATTTAGCGCAAGAGATTAACTGTCATTTTCATGTTGATGCTGCTTGGGGTGGGGCAACGTTATTATCTAATACTTATCGTCCTCTGCTCAATGGTATTGAGCGAGCAGACTCAATAACAATTGATGCCCACAAACAAATGTATGTCCCGATGGGTGCAGGTTTAGTGCTGTTTAAAGATCCCGCTGCAACCGATGCAATAGAGCATCATGCTGAGTATATATTGCGTAAGGGCTCTAAAGATTTAGGTAGCCACACACTAGAGGGTAGCCGCCCTGGTATGGCTATGTTAGTGCATGCTTGCTTACGTGTTATTGGCCGTAAAGGCTATGAAATGCTAATCGATCGAAGTATAAAAAAGGCAAAGTATTTTGCTGATTTAATCAAGGCAGACGAAGATTTTGAACTTATTTCAGAGCCTGAGCTATGTTTGCTTACTTATCGCTATGTGCCTAAGCAAATAAAACAAGCGATTGCTGAGGCTGATGAAAAAACACGGATTGATATTTTTGCTTCACTAAATCGTTTTACAGCCAGTATGCAAAAACGCCAGCGTGAGTCTGGACGCTCGTTTGTATCGCGTACTCGTTTGACCCCAGCTCAATACGATAATCAACCTACGGTTGTGTTTAGGGTTGTACTGGCTAACCCGCTTACCTCGGGTGTGATTTTAAAAGAGATATTAGCTGAGCAAAAAGAGCTTGCTAAAACAGACCCAGTATTTAAAAAGTATTTAAGCAAATACATGAAATAGTAAATTTAGCATTTATAAAAAAGACGCTGTTAAGCGTCTTTTTTATTGCTTAGCTAAAAGCAACAGGCTTTTATAATATTGCTAATGATGTGCTGTGAAGGCTTTATTTTTTCCATTGCTAAAAATTCGTCAGGTTGATGCGCCTGATTAATAGAACCTGGTCCCATAACTATGGTTTCACAACCCAGTTGCTGAATAAAAGGTGCTTCTGTGCAGTAATTAACAGCAATGGCTTTTTGGCCCGCTATCTTTTCCGCAAGTTGAACTAGCGCGCTGTCGGTTCTGCCAGTAAATGCTGGTATTGGGTCATGTAGGTCAATAACACTTACTGAGTTTGGGTATTGCTCGTTTATGTCTTTTGTTGCATCTAGCAGCAGTGCTTGTAGCTCTTGTACGCTCAACCCTGGCAATGGGCGCATATCAATATGCATTTCACAACACCCACATATTCTATTTGCGTTGTCACCACCATGAATATTACCAAAATTTAAAGTAGGATAAGGTATTTCAAAGTGGCTTAGTGAATACTTATTCTTTAACTGCTCTTTTAAGATCAGTAATTTTGAAGTCACTTTATGCATAACTTCAATGGCGTTAAGACCACGTTCGGGATCGGAGCTATGGCCAGAACGACCGACAACTCTTATTGCAGTACTCATATGCCCTTTGTGTGTAAATACTGGTGTCATATCAGTGGGTTCGCCAATAATACAGCGTGCCGGCTTTAAGTTAGGATGTTTGCAAATTTGCTGTGCGCCTGCCATGGTGGTTTCTTCATCTGCAGTGGCAAGTATTAAAATTGGCTGTGTTTGTTGTTTTTCATCTAGTTCGCTTATAGCTTGTAATACGAAAGCAAAAAATCCTTTCATATCAATACTACCTAGCCCATACAGTTTGTTGTCGAGTTCTGTTAATTTAAACGGATCATGATTCCAGCGGCTGTCATCAAACGGCACTGTGTCGGTATGCCCAGCAAGCATTAAACCACCATCCCCGACGCCACGTTTAGCTAATAAGTTATAACGCCCTTTTTTACCTTCCAGTTCTATTATTTCACAAGTAAAACCGAGCGTTTCACACCAGATGGCAAGTAACTCGATAACGCTTTTATTACTCATGCATTCGCTGTCTTCAATTGCACTGATAGACGGGGCTGCAATTAATTGCTGGTACATAGAAATAAACGAAGGCAAAGACATAAAAAATTCCAAAATAACTATTCAATTTAATTGCATAACAATATAAAAGTATTTATGATGAATATCAATTCACTTTTTAAGCATAAATATATTAAGTAACACAATGATGATAATGCGACGATAATCAAAATTCATTAACAAAAAAGACTTACTTAGCACCTAAGCTAGTGTAAGCGAACACACAAATAAGTAGTAATAGATTTTAAGATAATGAGTAAATAATGAATGTAGCGATTATTGGCGCAAGCGGATACAGCGGCGCAGAACTAGCAAGCCTTGTGGCTAAACACCCAAATTTAAAACTGTCAGGTAGCTATGTATCTGAAGGAAGCCTAGATAAACACAAATTACTGAGTGATTTATATCCAGAGCACCTAGGTTTGCTTGATACTCCTTTACTTCCTCTTACAAAGTCAGCGTTCGACGACATTAATGCGAATGCAGATTACGTATGCCTGTGTACCGACCATAAAGTAAGTGTAGATTTAGCCCCGCAATTTTTAGCGATGGGCAAAAAGGTGTTTGACCTATCGGGTGGTTATCGCCTTGCAAGCAATGATGATTACGTTACTTATTACGGCTTTGAACATAAGCACCCTGAGTTATTAAATGAATCGGCCTATGGTTTAGCTGAATGGAATAGCAACGACATTGCAAATGCAAATTTAGTGGCTGTTGCCGGCTGTTATCCTACTGCAGCGCTGAATGCGTTAAAGCCACTACAGCAAGCAGGTTTGTTAAGCGACGACAAAATTATTATTAATGCAGTGTCGGGTGTAACTGGTGCAGGGCGTAAAGCCAGTGTAGGTACTCACTTTTGTGAAGTGTCGCTAGCGCCATATGGTTTATTTAATCATCGCCACGGACCAGAAATAGAGCAGCACCTTGGTCATCAGGTTTTATTTACACCTCATTTAGGTAACTTTGCTCGCGGTATTTTAGAAACCATTTACGTGCAACTAAAACCTAATGTTACAAGTGAGCAAGTGGCTAAGGCCTACAGCGTGCTTGAAAACGAGCCTTTAATCCGCTTGTTAGGTAGTAAGATCCCGTCAATTAAGGGAGTTGCAAAGCAGCCTTATGTTGATATTGGTTGGCAGCAGCAAGGCTCTCAACTCATTGTTATGGCAGCCATTGATAATTTACTAAAAGGTGCTGCAGGGCAAGCTCTGCAGTGTATTAATTTATCAATGAATTTAGACCACACCACAGGCTTAAAAGGAGCGTTTTAATGGCTAAAAAAACGTGGGTTATTAAGCTTGGCGGCGCTGTACTTAACACTGAAAACGCAGCTCATGCGTTATTTGATGTGTTGTCTAATCAGCCAAGCCATAATTTTGTAATTGTCCATGGTGGCGGGGCATTAGTCGATACATGGTTAAAAGAAGCCGGTTTTGTTAGCGCTAAGCATCAAGGTTTACGTATTAGCCCTGCAGAACAAATGCCCCACATAGTTGGTGCACTTGCAGGTTGTGCAAACAAGCAGTTAATGGCTCAAGCTATTGCTTCTGGCCATAAACCTGTTGGGTTAAGCCTTTACGAAGCAGGCGTAACGGCATCGCAAAAGCTCAAAGCATTGTGCCTAGTAGGAAAGTGCGAAAGTAACAACGACTCTATTATTAACGATTTACTAAACGTCGGGCGCTTACCAATTGTTAGCTCTATAGGTTTTGACGAGCAAGGGCTTTGGTACAACGTTAATGCAGACGAGGCAGCGGCAGCTATCGCCAATAATTTAAATGCAGAACTTATTTTTATGACTGATGTAGAGGCCGTGCTTGACGCTAATAAGCAGCCATTACACCAATTAGATACAAAACACATTGAGACTTTAATTGCAGAGGGAGTAATTGTGGGCGGGATGGAGGTCAAAGTTAAGACCAGTCTTCACGCTGCCCTACACTTACGACGCGGTGTGTATATTTCCAGCTGGCAAAAGCCAGAAAATTTAACTGCTTTGCTGCAAGGCGAGCATGTCGGAACAAAGATTACACCATAGGGTTACCATGTTAGAGAATTTTTTAACGGGTCTAGAATTAGACCAACAAGGCGCACTTAACTTATTAAAGCTAGCGCGTGATTTAAAAGCAAATCCCGAGAAATACAGCCAAGTATTAGCGGGCAAATCAGTTGTTACACTATTTGAAAAGCAAAGCTTACGTACACGTTTATCGTTTGATATTGGCATTAATCGTTTAGGTGGTCATGCGGTTTATTTAGATCAGCAAAATGGCGCTATGGGCGCACGTGAATCTGTAAAAGATTTTGCACTAAATATTTCAACGTGGGCTGACGGTATTGTAGCGCGTGTAAACCAGCACAGCACGTTAACCACATTAGGTGAGTACTCTTCTGTTCCTGTGGTTAATAGCTTGTGTGACTTGTATCACCCGTGCCAAGCATTGGCAGACTTTTTAACGCTTCAAGAAGTACATGGCGATGTGAGCGAGCTTAAAGTAGCTTACCTAGGCGAGGGCAATAATGTAACTCATTCACTTATGTTACTTGCTGCAACACTGGGTACTGATTTTGTGGCAGTAACGCCAAAAGGCAGCTCGCCTGATTCGCAAATTCTTAAAAAGGCCGAGCAAATAGCAGCTATGAATGGCGCATCAGTAATGGTGAGTGACCGTGTAGAAGCGGCGGTTGGCGCAAACGTTGTTTACGCCGATACATGGGTCTCTATGGGCGATGATACGCCTCTTGAGCAAGTTAAAGAAAAATATATGCCTTATCAGTTAAACCAAGCATTGCTAGATCAAACAGGGGCGACTACGGTATTACATTGCCAACCGGCACACCGTGAGTTTGAAATTACCTCTGAGGTAATGGATGGCCCAGCATCAAAAATTATTCAACAAGCAGAAAATCGCATGCATGCGCAAAATGCTCTGCTAGTTACATTACTAAATCCAAATTTTGTTAAGGAACACCTATGAGTTCAATTAAAAAAGTCGTTTTAGCCTATTCAGGTGGTCTAGATACATCGGCTATCGTGCCATGGTTAAAAGAAAATTACGGCTGTGAAGTAATCGCGTTTGTTGCCGATGTAGGTCAAGGCGCAGAAGAGCTTGAAGGCGTTGAAGAAAAAGCCATCGCATCAGGCGCATCAGAGTGTTACGTGGTTGACTTAAAAGATGAAATGGTAAGTGAATACATTTACCCAACGCTTAAAACTGGCTCTATTTATGAAGGTACTTACTTACTAGGTACCTCAATGGCACGTCCAATCATTGCTAAAGCGCAAGTTGAAATTGCACGTAAAGTAGGTGCCGATGCGCTGTCGCATGGTTGTACGGGTAAAGGTAACGACCAGGTACGTTTTGAATCATGCTTTGCAGCACTTGCACCCGATTTAAAAGTCATTGCACCATGGCGTGAGTGGGACTTATCAAGCCGTGAGTCACTACTCGATTACTTAGCCGAGCGCGATATACCGTGTTCTGCTTCAGCAACAAAAATTTACAGCCGTGATGCTAACGCGTGGCATATTTCTCACGAAGGTGGCGAGCTTGAAGATCCATGGTGTGAGCCTAGCGATCAAGTATGGACTTGGACTAACTCTCCTGAGCAAGCACCCGATAAAGCCGAGCTAGTAACATTAAAAGTTGTTGAAGGTGAAGTGGTTGCCGTCAATGGCGAAGAGCTTAAACCTTATGATTGTTTAGTTAAATTAAACGACATTGCATCACCGCATGGTGTTGGCCGTGTTGATATAGTAGAAAACCGTTTAGTCGGCATGAAATCTCGTGGTTGTTACGAAACCCCAGGTGGTACGGTGATCATGGCGGCCCTTCAAGCAATAGACGAGCTAGTACTTGATAAATCAAGCCGTAAGTGGAAAGAAGTATTAGGCGGCGAATTTTCGCACCTAGTGTACGACGGACGTTGGTTTACGCCGCTTAAAGACTCTATTTTAGCGGGCGCTGAGGCGTTATCTACATTAGCAACGGGTGAAGTGGTACTTAAGCTTTATAAAGGCCAAGTGACTGCGGTTCAGAAAAAATCACCTAACAGCCTATACAGCGAAGACTTTGCGACCTTTGGCGAAGATGACGTGTATGACCAATCACATGCTGAAGGCTTTATTCGTTTATTCTCGCTTTCAAGCAGAATTTCGGCTTTGTCTAAAAAGTAAATTTTACGCCCCTTGTAAAAGGGGCATTTCAGGGTTTGGAGATATTTCATGGCATTATGGGGCGGACGTTTTTCTACGGGTCCAGACGAGGCGTTTAAGCAATTTAACGACTCTCTTCCATTTGACTACCAACTAGCAGAGCAAGATATTATTGGCTCTGTTGCATGGGCTGGCGCACTTGAACAAGTTAACGTGTTATCAAACGATGAGCACAAAGAATTAGTATCGGCATTATACGAGCTACTCGAAGAGGTAAAAGCAGACCCAATGGCTGTAGCTACCTCCGGTGCTGAAGATATTCATTCGCATGTTGAAGCGGCTCTAATTGAGAAAGTGGGTGACCTAGCTAAAAAGTTACACACAGGTCGCAGTCGAAATGACCAAGTAGCCACCGACTTTAGATTATGGTGCCGTGATACTGCCGATCATATTTTAAAAGCCATTGCGCAATTAAAAGCTGAATTTGTTGCGTTGGCCGAACGCGAACTAGGTACTATTTTACCTGGTTATACCCATTTGCAACGTGCACAACCCGTACTATTTAGCCACTGGTGCATGGCGTATGTTGAAATGCTAGAACGCGACGAAAGCCGTTTGCAGGACGCTAAAGCCCGTATGAACTATTGCCCGCTAGGCAGCGGCGCATTGGCTGGCACTGCTTACCCAATTGACCGCCAAACACTTGCACAAGGCCTAGGCTTTACAGGTGCAACTAAAAACAGCCTTGATGGTGTATCTGACCGTGACTTTGTTGTTGAGTTATTAAGTTGCGCTTCAATTTCAATGATTCACTTATCACGTATGTCTGAAGATTTAATTTTTTATAACTCAGGTGAAGCGGGCTTTATTGAGCTTGCCGACAATGTTACATCTGGCTCGTCTTTAATGCCGCAAAAAAAGAACCCAGATGCACTTGAGCTTATTCGTGGTAAAACAGGCCGTGTATTTGGTGCCTTTAGCGCCATGATGATGACCCTTAAAGCATTACCACTTGCTTACAACAAAGATATGCAAGAAGACAAAGAAGGCATTTTTGATGCGATGCCAACATGGCTTGCGTGTATTCATATGGCACAAGCGTGTATTAAAGGCGTAAAAGTAAAAGGTGAGCGTACATTGGCTGCGGCAAAAGGTGGCCATGCAAATGCAACCGAGCTGGCTGATTACTTAGTGGCTAAAGGGGTACCTTTTAGAGAGGGGCATCATATTGTAGGTGTGTTGGTGCAGCTTGCAATAAGTGAAGATAAAACCCTTGAGGAGCTCTCACTTGAGCAATATAAATCAGTAAATGATGTATTTGAAGACGACGTTTATCCGGTACTTGAAATAGACGCCTGTATTAAAGCGCGTCAAGCAGTTGGCGGCACCTCCATTGAGCAAGTCACTAGCGCAATTAAAGCAGCCAAAAAAAAACAGCAGATAACGGTTCGTGATGCCAACCTAGACGACGTTGAATCAATTGCAAAACTTATTCAACACTGGGCAACGGTCGGCGAAAATTTGCCGCGTGCTAAAAGCGACATGGTGCATTCGATTAATGAATTTGCTGTAACCGAAATAGACGGCAAAGTGTCGGGCTGTGCATCGCTGTATATATACGATACCGGCCTTGCAGAAATACGCTCTTTGGGTATTGACCCGCAAAGTGCGGTAACTGGGCAAGGGCGGCAATTAGTTGACCATTTACTAATAAAAGCCAAAAAATTGGCACTTAATCGCGTAATTGTACTTACTCGCGTGCCAGACTTTTTTGAAAAACAAGATTTTGTTTTTTGCAGTAAAGACAGCCTGCCAGAAAAAGTAATGAAAGATTGTGAATTATGCCTTCGTAAAGAAAACTGCGACGAAGTAGCAATGGAATACATTTTAAAGCCAAGTAATAAAGCGGCGATCCCGTGTAAATTCGTGGCTTAAACTCCCTGGATACAAAAAACGTACGGTTACCCCTGTGCGTTTTTTTATGCCTGAGTTAATCTGGTCGGAGGTGTTTTGATTGTGTCAACTCCTAGTAATTTACTTAAAAATAAAATTTAAATAAAAGTTGGTATACAGTTTGCTAATAGTTACGAAGTTATAAATAGCAACTACTACCATGAGTAGTGCATATACCTACACAATGGTGTGATTTAGTTTTACGCCAATTAAATTTAAACTTTTATAAGGATCAATTACATGCAAATTTCAGCTAATAGCCAAGTGCAAATGCAAGCATACAACAAAACACAACAATTACAGCCTTTGGCTCAACAAACTACTAGCACTAAAACCCTACAATCTGATACAGTAAGTTTCTCGCAAGAAGGTTTAAGTGCAGCGAGTGCTGATTTAAGCCGTTCTGCTACTTTTCCACCTGACCTGATTAAAAAAACCAAAATAATAATTAAGGTTTTAGATGTTGTTACATGAGTTTTTTGGGTTTGTTTTCTCTCTCTGCATTTTTTATGTGGGGGTTTTTAATGGCCTTCTTTTTTAATGTATTTGTTTATTCACTGGATGTGAAAAGAGGCACAACCCTGTTACTCAGTTCTTTTGTTATGATGTGTTCATACACCTTATCAGATTACTTTTTTACATGGCTATCACTAAAAAATTCACTCAACTTAAATTTTGCCTTGTATGATATCGCCACAATAACAGCCCTTACAATTGTTTACAAACTGGTAAAAAAAACCACTCCATCGTTTTTATATCTGTTGATAGGCCTCAGCATAAATAGCATCTTCTTTTTATTAATGCATCTAGACACTGATATTTATGGCAATAAATATCATTGGTGGTTTTGGGAGGTTTACATTTATACTGTGAACTCAATAGACATTATCATGATTGTTGCATTAATAGTTGATAGAGATATCCTAGGGCTGCATAAGCTTAAAAATGCAATCCGCGCATTACTAAATCCAAGTGCTAATTCAAAAATGCCCTAGCTTAAAATTATTTTTTATTTTTGCGATGAAAAAACGTCAAAGCATAAATTTAAGGGCGGTTACTTTATTTCTAATAACTGTATTTTTGACAACTATACTTTATAAAGTATTAAGCCACATGTTACTCAGTTTTAGACTGAAAAATATAAGCATACTCCTAAAACTTGGTAAACAACTAAATCATGAAACGCTTTAAAACTAGCCCCAATTATCTATGCACATTAGTGTATTTGTAAAATAGGTTTTTTGTATGTCCTTTTTGTTTCGCTTAGCTTCAAGCATATACAAACCTATCCAATTAAATATGTACTTACCGACCAGAATGACCTGCTCTTATTACATTAGCGATTATTATGTTAGATGACCTGATGTTAAGTCCTGATGTAAGCTTTTATATTGGAGCATTGGTACAGTGGGGTTTTTTAATGGCCTTTTTGTACTCATTAGTTTCTAGCATTAATACACCTGACAAAAAGCGTGTTTGGTTATCTCTAGTGATGACGGTTTCATATCTATCAAGCCTTTTTATAGATATTCAAACAATTCAGTACCTCGATTTTTTTTATTTTGATATAGCTACTATTTTTGCCCTAGTGGTACTTAATTTATTTATTAAAGAGAGGCTTATACCCGCCTATTTATTAACGGGGCTCTCAGTGAATGCTATCCTATTTTTAGGAATGCACTTAGATACCGTAATTTATAATAACTACGAACCTTGGCTTTTTACAATAGTGTATTCTTGGCTAGTCAACTTTAACGACTTTGTCATGGTTGCTGTTTTTTTCATTAAAAAAGATTTCTTGCGTTTGGTTAAATTGAAAAATGTTGTGTTGAATCGTAAAACACCGGTGGCTAGGTAATGGGTAGTTTTTTGGAGGACTTATTTTGGAGTCTCGCTGAAATCAGCGAGCTTTTAGGTATACTTATTACGTGGTTATTTGTTTTTACATTTTTATATAACCTGTCTGCGGCTATTAATAAATCAGACAACAGCCGCACTCAGCTGTCATTCATTATGATGGTTTCTTATACGTTGAGTTTGTACATAGACATGTATACTCCATTACTGTACCTACAATTATTTGCCTTTGATGTGGTCACTATTGCCGTTATTTTTATCTGGCGGTTGTGCATAGGTAAAGTTATCCCTGTTGGTTTTTATTATTTAATTGTGGGGCTG
>NZ_BADX01000105.1:0-33010 GCF_000241365.1 Pseudoalteromonas sp. BSi20480
CAATGCCTACTTTTTTAATTGTTTAATACTTATAAAAGCGCAAACAACTTTTTAAGCTGTGGCATGTATTCACTTACTAATGCTAAATTACTTTCGCTAACAAGTGACTCGGTTGTATCAGCAGCGCTTGACGCATTACCTAACGACCCCATTAACGATGTAGCGCCTTTATCTTTAGCGCTTTTCATGCTTTGAAAACCACCCATTAATTTGTTTGCTGTTTCTTTATTTTCATCAGACAAACCCGATTTAAGGTTTTCTATGTATGCCATAGACACTTCAGAACCCACGGTAATTAACTGCTCAGGCGTAAAGCCATAGCGAGTTGTTACGCTCGCAAAGCTTTTATACAGTGATTGCTCTTTAATCATATTGAGGGCTGTATTTGCAAGCGCGCCTTGCTCTGCTGTAGTTTGATCTGCGGTTGCACCTAGCATGCTGCCTAAGTCTACGTTTTTTAACGCGTCTTGAGAGCTCGCCCAGCTTGTTACAGCAGGTAAGGCTTTCATGTAGCTTTGTAAATCACCTTCGGTGATATCTTTAGCAAAACCAGAAAAGCTCATTGCTAACAAGCTCAGTGATACAAGTAATTTTTTCATGCAGGTACTTCCTATTATCGAAAATCGATTATTATATTAGGCCCGTATAAGGGCTGCGCAATTAAAAACTAAATAATTGCCTATGCCAATCTAAATTTATTTATTGGCGTAAATGTTTACTCAACTTTGCATAAACCGCCTATTTAGCTTATTCACCCTAAGTCAATGTACAAATGGTACAATGCATTTTTAACAACGGAAACTGAACGCAATGTTAACAATTTCAAATACAGTCACTATTGATGAGTGGGAATTAGAGCTCACCGCTATTCGTTCTCAAGGTGCCGGTGGCCAAAACGTTAACAAAGTCGCCAGCGCTATTCATTTACGTTTTGATATTAATCGCTCTAAATTACCAGACTTTTATAAAGAACGTTTACTTGCTTTAAACGATTCGAGGATCACTAAAGAGGGCGTTCTCATCATTAAAGCACAAAGCCACCGTACCCAAGAGCTTAACCGCGAAGACGCGTTAAAACGCTTAAAAGATCTCATATTAAGCGCTACCAAGGTCAATAAAGCCCGCCGTGCAACTAAACCAAGCCGTAATTCGCAGCGTAAACGCATGGATAAAAAAACTAAACACGGCCAAACAAAAGCATTGCGCGGTAATATTAAGTTTTAGCAATAAACCTAAATGGATGCGCCTAATTATATTAGTGCAAGGCGCATTACATATTAAAAGTTAAGTAGGTTAGCAGGAGAGTATTGGTCGGTTAAAATTTTGGTATTTTTAGGCCAATCTTGCTCATCTTTTGTGTACTGCATGTAATTGCTTATGGCGTTTATATCTACATCATATTTTTTAAGCTTGGGCCCAAGCGCTTTAACACGTTCGTTAAGTTGAGCCTTAGTTGGCATAGCTTTAAAACCCGCTAAAATAATACGGTTGCTCCGATTAGCACGGCTTACGTTAATAAAATCGCCAAACACGCTATGGTAAGTTGCCGACTCGTGCTCGTATAGTTTACTACTCGAAAATGTATTCGCAGCAACTACGCCGCCATCAGCCAACACACCTTTAACCTCTTCAAAAAACTCTTTGGTTAACAGGTGCTCAGGAATGTAGTCACCGTTAAACGCATCAAGAATGATCCAATCGTACTTTTTCTTTTTAATAGCCGCGCGTTTAATAAAAATACGGCCATCTTGAACACTAGATGTCACTTTATCGTTTTCAATAAAGCTAAAGTAGTCGCGAGCCACACTCAATACAGCGGGGTCTATTTCTACATTGTGTATTTTAGCCGCAGGGTATAACTCATGAATAACATTCGACAATGTGCCTCCCCCAAGCCCAATAATTAATACATTTTTAGGGTTTTCGGTTACTAATAAACTCGCAAAAGTAAGCTTTGTGTAGTTGAAAACGAGCTTGTCGGGGTCGTTTTTGTACATGCAACTTTGACTTGTTTGGCTACTTTTAGTGTTAAATTTTAAGCAGCGTAAATCGCGAGTTTCATCAACAATAATATTGCGATATAAAGAGCGCTCTTCGTGAATAACATTAGCTAAAGCAGCGCCTGAAAACACACTAAGTGCTAAAAATACATATTTAAGCATGCGCAAGCTCCTTATTATTAGCAACACTGTTTACAGCAATTGCAACAACACCTAGCACACCCAACGTAGTAGCAAAGGCACTAATAATGGTGTTTACATCAAACGCGAGTACAAAGTAAAAAGAGGTAATAATAGTGCCCAAGGCACTGCCAAGCGTGCTTACAAAATACAAAATACCTGCAACTTGGCCGCTTCTTTCGCTGTCGGTAACCAGCAACCTTACTGAGTACGGCGAAATCATACCTAATATAATGGTTGGAATAAAAAACAACGCAGTAGAAGCGAGTAACGAGCCATATCGGCTATCTTCAATATGGGTAAAAATAAATGCCATTATGGGCTCAGCAAACAACGTAATAGGCACAACCATAATGCTCGCAACTAAAAATATTAATCCGTATTTAGTCAGCGACGCATTTTTTGTACTTAGCTTACCGCCAAGCAAGTAACCAAACGACAAGCTAAGCATAAACACAGTAATAATACTGCCCCAAATATGTACACTACTGCCAAAGTAAGGCGCTAAAATGCGCCCTCCTAAAAGCTCAATCCCCATAATGCAAAAGCCACTGCAAAAGGCTAAAAAGTAAATCAAAGCGTTTGTTTTTAAAGTCATGTTTTTATCGTTATGTAACTATAAGTAGAGCACCATATTAACGTGATGCCACCAGAGTCGCTAGTGTAATAATTAGCCGTTTGTAGGAATAAAAAAAGTATTGCTTATTAATTTATTGTGCTATCGTTTTTGTTATAATATAACATAATTTACTTTGTTGTATTGTCGGTTAATTGTACTTGTACCATTTCGCTTGATTAAGTGATCTACTTAAGTGTGGAAAAACGCGTTGATAGCCAGCCAAAATATTTGTTATTTAGTTGCTCTCGGCAATTTCTCCTGCTTTGCTCTACCTTCTGCATCTGTGCAGTCGTAAATAAGAGTTTTTTTACGCAGGTATTTCCACCTTTAGCCCCGCAAAGTAATTAAGTATTGTTGCGGATTAGTATTTTTAACCACCTTGCTATTTTGTAATGTAGTTTTCATCCTAAAGCGCTTTAGTGTAGTGGCTAAAGCGCTTTTTATAACGAATACATGAGTTTATTAAGCCATCCATCGGCCTTCGATGGTTTATAAATTAACACAATGTCTTCACTGTAATGACTGTTAACCCCCTTTACAGTTAATTTTGTAAACCCTAAAACATCAATCACAAAATTTGGTAAATACGCCAACGCCAAGCCACTTTGTACTACCTCTATTAGTGCACTGTAATCGCTACATCTAAATACAATATTGCGCGGTGCAATATCGTCTTGCCAGCCGTCGGAGCCGACTCCTTGTTCAAGGCCGCACAATGGCGAAAACAGCGGGCATGCAAAAGCTGCGTGCAGTAATTGATTTTTATTAAGCGTTAAAGAACCAGTTTGTACTAGCTGATGATCAGCGGCTCCAGCCAAACTAAACCCTGTATTAAATACATCAACCGCCACTAAATTAGCGTGTGAGCTGTTATTTAATGCCTCACGAGTTACTAGCGCAATATGTGCAGCGCCCGACGCCACTTGGCTTATAGCTTCACCTTCAAATACATTATTAATACGTACCGAACAAGGCAGGTTGCCAAGAGGGGTAAGTAACTTTTTTAAGCCACTTTTAAGTAAAATGGCAGGGCCTGCAATAACTGCATTAAATTTATGATTATCGCTTTTAAAGCGGCTAGTAAGCTGCTGGTAATTATGAACTAAATCGCTACTGTGCTTAACAAACTCTTTGCCTTTATCATTAAGTACTAAGGTTTTCCCAACACGATTAAACAGCTCCGTGGCTAAGTTTGCCTCAACCTTTTTTAGCGTTTTAGACAGCGCCCCAGGGGTAATATTAAAATGTTTAGCGGTTGTGTGCAGGTTTTGCGAACTCGCCATATGAATTACTTTTTCAATGTCATCTAAATGCATAGCACCAAACCGTATTGATTAATAGGAAACAACTAACAACTTATTATCGATTATTTATATATAAAAATCAGCTTATAGTGGCGCTATATTTATTTTTGAGCATTAACATGAAACACATACTGCTATTTTTTATTTTATTGTCGAGCGCAGCACTTGCAAGCGCCCCTCAGCACAATGCACACAACACACATAAAACCCACAGTTATGTGGGGTTTCATGGCATGGCGCTTATATTAGCCGGCGATAAAATACTTGCCAGCCACATGCCTTTATACGCCCCCCCACACAACTACCAAATAGTGTACGAAGTTACTACCAATGACACCCACCTTAAAATAATTAAAAAGGCACTGAACGAATCACTAAAAAAACAAACTCAGATCACTATTTTACCCACTAAATTTGATTTAAATTTATTAATAAATAAGATGACACCCACATTAAATACCACTGTGTTTAATGGCCATTTTGAGCGCGGTGGTACAGCTCTGTTTTCGACAAAGCTGACTTTTAAAAACCCGCTATACATTAAAAAACTCGCTTTAACAAAACCCACAAAAGCAGAGTTTGATTTAATAAAGCTATCTGCAGGGCGAGGGTTGGTTATTCATAAAATACAAAGTAAACCAAGCTATGACTCGTTAATTTTAGTAGCACTAACTAACGGGAAATATAACGGAGAATTAAAGTGTGATGCGCCAGTAACCACAGCGCTTACCAGTAAGCTGAAGGCCTGTTTTAAAAGCGCCCCAAGCTATTTAGAAACTCGCGATTTTGCAGTTAATTAATCTATAGCCCTATATACAATGACACCCACTGCTAAATATTGAAGCGTGACGTGTAGTGGCTGATACCTGAAGTTAGCGTTTAGATGGAAAGATTATAAATGCATGACTGGCTGTTATGAGCGATAACCGGTCATTGAGGATGGCTAAATTTAGGGCTAATTAATAGATAAAGTTGTGTCGTTTATTCATATAGTCAAGCAAACGAGCAACGCGTATATCCTACATTTAAATTTATTTAAAATCTTGAAATACCCTCGGTTATTTGTTGGAATGTGGATAGATGATCTTGAAGTCAGCAAAAATATGCGTGATGAGCGCACTATTAAATTGTTAGGCGTTGCTGAACAAGGAGAGATATTCAATGGCTTTTGCCCTCGCACCAGATCAAGAAAATGCTTACCCATCACTCATTACGGCATTGTGCGCGCGCGATGCGTATACTAGAGGCCATTGTGACCGCGTCTGTGCGCTTGCGTTGGAAGTGGGGCGTGCGGCCGATTTGAGTGCCCCCTCATTAGATGACTTGCGTATTGCCAGTCAATTACACGACGTGGGTAAGATTGGAGTTCGTGATACTGTTCTCTCGAAGCCTGGAAAGCTCACACCTGATGAAAGGGAAGAGATAAAGGCTCACTCGGTTATCGGTGAGAGAATAATTAGTGAGACATTCCTGACAAACAGAGACGAGGTCGCGTCTATTGTCAGACATCATCATGAAGCATTTGATGGAAGCGGATACCCAGACGGACTGGCTGGTGCCGATATTCCCCTGAGTAGTCGAATACTTTCGATCATTGATGCGTATGATGCACTGACGACTAGCAGGCCATACCGCATGGCTAAATCGCACCTTGAAACTATGAATATCTTGAAGCATGAAGTGGACACGAAGTTTGATCCAAATATTTTTTTGTTGTTTACAAAAGTCATAAAGGCCAGTTCGGCACGTGCCTCGTAAACGCTCGTTCCTAGAATACGGTGAACGCTGCCTAAAAAGTCTCTGCAGATGACATTTGATCCGCCACCCACTTTTTTGCTAACGCAAAAGCAGGCGTTGTCTCAAATGCACCTGAGCTCAGGCGTTGCTAATGTCTGCAAATGGCACTCAGCAGTCACTTGATAACCTAGAATACTGATAATAATTGGCAAGATATTTTGCTTTAGTGATTAGTTTTTTCGGCGGCCACAATGGCCGCTAATATGGTTTAATACTAGTCAAAGGCACATACGTACTTATTGCGCTGTTTGTGTGATTATAAACCCACTATGGCGCTGCGCCTTTCCATTAAAATTACATTGCGCCACACACCATTTAATTTACCTAGTTTCTCTCGGTTTCCAACCTGCCTAAAACCATTGCGAGCATGTAAAGCAATACTATTAGTATTTTCAGGGAAGATACTGGCTTGTAGCATCCATATACCGTTGCTTTCTGATTCATTAATGAGTGCACAAAGCAATGCGTGCCCTAAACCTTTACCTTGGGCTTGGTTTGCAACATATACACTTACCTCGGCAACGCCCGAGTATACCTCACGGCTAGAAACGGCAGATAACCCGGCCCAGCCAAGCACCTTTTCATCCTCAACTGCTACAAGACGACAATAGTTGAGCATAGAACTATTCCACTGTTGCCAACTTTTCGCTTTAGTTTGAAAAGTCGCGTTGCCGGTATCAATACCTTGCTGATAAATATTTTGAACGGCTAAAAAATCGTTCTCTGAAAATGATCTTATGATCACAGTATTTCCTTTCAACTATTATTATTCCTTAAAATTAGCGGTCTACTTATCAATGAGTTAACGGCTAATTTTAATAACCGCTAACATATCGTCGTCATCCTCATCGAGGCCAACTTCTTCGAACCCAAAACTTGTATAAAAGTTTTTAGCAACAGGATTTTGCGGGTTATAACAAATCTCGATTTGTTTAAGCTTAGGAGTTGCTTTAATCTCTTCAATTGCCATAGCCAGTGCTTTGCGCCCAATGCCTTTATTTTGATGAGTTTGATCTACCATAAAGCGCCAAATAGAAACCTTTGTAGGGGTTTCTTGTACCCACATAAAAAAGCCTACTGGTACACCATTTAAGTAAATAGCTTTACAGGTATAACCGCTATTGTAGTGCGCCTCTATTAATGACCACATATTGCATGCCACGTATTCTTCTTGTGTTTTAGCAACCTCTAAATCGCATATGGCTTCGTAGTTATCGGCGGTGATGTCTTCCAATGACAAATTCATGTTTTTCCTTTAGAGAAACTTTGTGTAATTAGTAAGCTACCAATGAATGTACCTATAATCAATCAAATGAAGATATTGATTTTTATAAACCCTAAATTAGCCAAATTAATAATCTACAAGTCTATTTAAAACAAAAAGGCCGCTGTAAATAAATACTGCGGCCTTTGTTTTTAGCTAAACTTTTTTAGATTAGCTATGTTTAGTAAGCGCCTGCGCTGTAAATAAGCTCGTAGCTGTGGCTGTAAATCTCAAGGATGTTACCAAACGGGTCTTCCATGTAGATCATGCGGTATGGCTTTTCGCCAGGGTAGTAGTAACGTGGCTCTGGCATACGTTTTTTACCACCTGCAGCAACAATACGATCCGCTAAGCCTTCTACATCTGGGTCTTGTACACAGAAATGAAAGATACCGGTTTTCCAGTATTCAAAGTTATCTTTAGGGTTTTCTTGGTCTTTAAATTCAAAAATTTCTACACCAATACGGTCGCCTGTTGAAAGGTGCGCTATTTTAAATTTTTCCCAATTTGGACCAAATACATCGGTACACATTTCGCCGATGGGGCTGTTATCTTCAGTGATCACGGTAGGCTCCATTATGGTGTACCAGCCCATCACCTTAGTGTAAAACTCTACGGCTTTTTCAACATCTGGTACTGAAATACCAATGTGCGAAAAACTACGTGGATATGTATGACTCATAATGCTTCCTCTTTAACGTGTGACTTATCTAAGTTGATGGAGTTAGTTTACGAACCTGTACTTATTAAGTAAAATTATCATTAATCATCATTTTGAGTACGTTTTGTAATGATAAACCCGACATGGTTAAACACGTTTTGTACGTTGGTTGAGGTAAATCATTTTACCCAAACCGCCGAGCGCCTTTTTATGACCCAATCAGGCGTGAGCCAGCATATTAAAAAGCTAGAGCAGCAAGTAAACTGCGCGCTATTAGAGCGCCACGGCAAACAATTTACCCTTACCGTCCATGGGCAGAACTTGTATCAACAAGGCAGCTTGTTATTAAAAGAATGGCAGTTTTTAGAGCAGCAATTAAAAGATGACTCGCCTTACAGCGGTTTAGTAAAAATACAATCGCCTGGTAGTTGTGGGCTAAAGTTTTACAATCAATTATTAGCAATGCAGGTAGAGCACAAGGAGCTAGTAATAGATTACCGCTTTGCTCCCAATACCAGTGTTGAACAAGCGGTGGCAAATCACAGTGCAGATATTGGCTTTTTAACTCAAGCGCCAACCCTTAGCGAAGTTACTAGCCACAAAATTGGTAAAGAAGCTTTATTATTAGTAACCCCTGCACATATTAAAAACCCAACATGGGAGGTTTTATGTGAGCTTGGCTTTATTGGCCACCCCGATGCAAAACACCACGCGCAGCTATTACTTAGCGAAAACTACAGTGAGTTTGAGCATGTTGATCAAATTAAGCAAACGGGGTTTTCTAACCAAATAAGTTTAATACTGGAGCCGATAAGTTTAGGGTTGGGTTTTACGGTTTTACCTGCGCATGCTGTTAGCGCATTTAATAAACCCGGACTGATAAAAACGCACCACTTAGCTAATCCGATTAGCGAAAATATTTATGTGTGCCATCACCGTAATAGGCCAATGGCAAAGCGCATGAATACAGTAATTGAAGCAATAAAATCAGGCTAGGGCGCGTATAACTGCGCCCGTAAAGCCCCTTTACAGCGTTGGTTTTTGATAAGGCTCAAAAAAGGGGCTCGTTTTTAACTTACTAATTTGGCTTTTAAATCAACTAAATCGGTTGCAATGGTGGTTGGCTGAATTTCCCATGGGTCAAAAATAGAATCCTCAGAACGCTTTATCCACGCACCGCGCATGCCATGCGAAATAGCGCCGGTTATATCAAACGGATTACTCGAAATAAGCCACGTGTTAGCACCCGTTGAATTTGCCTCGCGTAAAAAATGGCTGTAAACACCTGGGTTTGGTTTAAATGTTTTCATATCATCGGCGCTTACAACACCTTCAAAATAATCAATTATGCCTGCCGTTTCGAGCAAAGTATTTACCGCATCAGCAGCGCCATTAGAAAATGCAAACAACCGGTAATTTTGTGCTTTAAGTTGCTCAAGCCCTTTTTTAACATCGTCAAAAGCGGGTAAAATTTTATATTGCTCAAGCAATTGCTGTTTTTGATCATCAGAGAGTGGAGTTTTATGCGCTAGGCAAGCGTAGTCTAACGCCTGTTTAGTACACACTGAAAACGGAACATAGTTTTGCATTAAACCGCGCCTAAACGAATACTCTAACTGTTTTTCACGCCATGTATTTGAAAAGTTTTGCGCTTTATCGCCAATCATATTTTCAAGTAAAGATAATACGCCGTGGGTGTTTATAAGCGTGCCGTATACGTCAAATGCGAATGTGGTTGCCATGTTTACTCCCAAAATTTAAGTTACTTGTAGCCTAATTGTTTCGAGCTTAACTTACTTTGAACAACTGCTCAACGTTGTTGATTTGTTATATAATAAGGTACAGCAACAACACCCACGCTATAAACGCTAACAGAAACCCCACAACATTTTAATTAAAGAAACAGCGCTTTCAAACCCGAGATACTCACTCGTTTTAGAATGGCTAGAACGGCTGTTGAGCTTATAAGTGCTAGTTAGAAGTCAAACAAAGTAATAGCTAATCGATTGGTCAAACAGCTCTTTGCTCACATATTTATAAAAATGAGCAAAGAGCGCATATTGTTCTATTTAACTTTACTTTAAATTTTTAGAAAACTTAATGATAGTAATACCTTAGGTTATTTGCTAAAACTATATAAAGTAGATAAATGAGCGTTCATTCGTTAGAAATATACGCGATGAGCGCACTATTAAATTAATTAGGCATAAACGGAATCATGTATTCTCATCACATAAAGGAATTAAAGTGTCAGATAATCTCCCCATTTTATTAAGCTCACCGACCACAACAAACTTTCCTGCTTCAGTCATTACTGAAATAGAATTTTTGTCACAAGCTAGAAGGCTTCTAGATGCAGGGTTCCCAGATCATTCATTACTAGATCTTTGGAATGCTGCTGTCCACAACTTGAGACGCCGAGTAGAAGCATACGGATTAGCGCTTTTTGAATCAGCAATAAAAGATGATGCAGGTAGGAAGAAATACGATAAAGATGGAGAAACTATTAATGAGCGCTGGTCAGGTGTTGATGATATGACCCTTATTAATGGAGCTACTAAACTCGGCGTACTACATAAAAAAGCCGGAAAATCATTAGAAATGATTAATTGGATGCGAAATCATGCATCTCCAGCACATGCTAGTGATAGCAAAGTTGAGGTCGAAGACGTTTATGCTTTGGCATTAATGCTGCAAAAAAACCTCTTTGAAGCTGAAATGCCTGATCCCGGTCATTCACCTTCAGGTTTATTTGAACCTATTAAGAAGTCTGAACTTACAACAGAGAAAATAGATATACTCAAAGATCAAATTAGAGCTTTTAAACAAGGGGATATTCGTATTACTTTTGGCTTTTTATTAGATCTAATAACTAAAGGTGAAACCCCTGCTCATGGAAATTCTATAAACTTGTTTCCTGAGGTATGGGAGAAATCTAATGACGACCTAAAAAAATCTGCAGGTCAAAGGTACCATTCATATTTATTAGATCCAGATTCAGATACTAGCGAAGATAAAGGCGCTAAAATTCGAATTCTAGAAACATTGGTAAAGGTTAATGGTGTTCGTTTTATACCTGATGCTGCCAGAGCAAGCCTTTATAGGCATGCTGTTAAGAAGCTAGCACAAGCGAAAGATACTTCTTATGGCTGGGTTAATGAGGAAAAATCAGCAGTAGCATTAGCACAATTTGGACCTCATGTTCCATCAATTGCGTTTGAAGATGTGTATCAAGAAATATTAACTGTTTGGGTTGGTAATTATTGGGGGCGTTCATCTGCACATGTTACATTAAAGCCATTTATTGACGTGCTCAATAGCAATCAATTGATGGCATTAGCAAGACTGTTTATAGAAAATGATAGAGCTAGCTCCGAACTTGTTACAAATAAACCTAAAGCACGAGCTAAGGATTTGCTAGAAGAATTAAAAGGAAAATTAACTATACAAGCAAGTATTGATGAAATGGATGAAATCATTTCTCAAATATCTAAGAAGTAATCATGCCTAGCCAGCTTTTCAAACGCAACTATTATAAACCCCTTACAGGGCGTTATATTTATTGAGGATCACCACTAGTGCCAAATTTATCAAATCAATTAGAGCTTAATCGGTGTCCACACTGCAATGTGGATAGACCGAATTTACCGATGGTATGGTACACACAGACAGACAACCATTCGGGCGGCTCGACTCGGTTCTGGCGTGTATACAAATGTACTAGCTGTGGGGGCTTAGTAACTGCCGCTGCAATTCAAAATGGCGGCTCAGTCACAGAGTATTATCCTGCTGGTGTGATACTTGATGGCTCAATACCTGGAGCTGCGGGAGAATATTTGAAACAAGCAATAAATACACTCCATGCTCCTGCTGGTTCAGTCATGTTATCTGCAAGCTCAGTTGATGCCATGCTAAAAGAAAAAGGTTACACCAAAGGTAGCTTGTATACTCGAGTCAATAAAGCTGTCGAAGACCATCTAATTACCTCTGAAATGGCTAGATGGGCACACGATATAAGATTAGATGCAAATGATCAGCGTCATGCCGACCAACAAGCATCATTACCAACGGAATCAGACGCAAAAAAATGCGTAGATTTTGCAATCGCATTAGGAGAGTTTCTGTTCGTACTTCCGGCACGTGTTGAAAGAGGCTTAGCAGCTGCGGAAAGCACATAAATATAACAAGGCAAAAGCCAGAGGCGTCAAATCTTGACTTCAGACATTATAGATCCTGACCGCATGCAAAGGGGGCACTCCCCACTCAGTCGATAATACCTAGCGGCTTGATTAAGTTTATTTAATTACGCTAGATTCTGTTGCACTCTACCCAACTAATATTCAACTAACTTAAAACCTTTCACCTTTTGCCTTTAACCTCTAAATCCAGCTGTAAACCCCCCTTACATTTTGTATTAAAAAAGAACCACACCTCAACATGTGTTAAGGTGTGGCTTTTTTGCAGCAGCTATAACTAAAAATTAAGCGACATTAACTGCTAATAGTTCGTTACGTACTAGCTCTGCGCCTTTGCTTAGGGCGTTAAGTTTGCCGTTTGCGATGTCGCGGGGCAGGGGGGCCATGCCGCAGTTGGTGCAGGGGTAGAGTTTATCGGCATCTACATATTTAAGTGCTTCGCGTAGGGTTTTGGCCACCTCTTCAGGGGTTTCTATAGTATTGGTGGCTACATCGATTGCGCCCACCATTATTTTTTTACCGCGCACGAGTTCGAGTAGCTCTATGGGTACATGTGAGTTTTGGCATTCTAGCGAAATAATATCTATATTCGATTTTTGCAGCTTAGGGAATACTTCTTCGTATTGTCGCCACTCGGTGCCAAGGGTTTTCTTCCAATCGGTGTTGGCTTTAATCCCGTAGCCATAACAAATATGCACGGCGGTTTCGCATTTTAACCCTTCTATAGCTCGCTCAAGGCAGGCTATGCCCCAGTCGTTTACCTCGTCAAAAAACACGTTAAAAGCGGGCTCATCAAATTGAATTATATCAACCCCAGCGGCTTCTAGCTCTTTGGCTTCTTGGTTGAGTATTTTAGCAAATTCCCATGCTAGTTTTTCACGGCTTTTATAGTGATCGTCATACAGGGTGTCGATCATGGTCATTGGCCCTGGCAATGCCCATTTAATTGGTTGGCTTGTTTGCTGGCGTAAAAACTTGGCGTCTTCAACAAATACCGATTTAGTGCGAGACACAGGGCCAACCACTGTGGGTACGCTGGCATCGTAACGGTCGCGAATTTTAACCGTTTTACGGTTTTCAAAATCAACGCCATTTAAGTGCTCAATAAAGGTGGTTACAAAGTGCTGACGAGTTTGTTCGCCATCGCTGACTATATCTACGCCTGCGGTTTGCTGTTCGTGCAGAGCAATTCGCAGGGCGTCGTGTTTGCCATCAACCAGCTCATTGCCTTGTAATTTCCACGGTGACCATAAGGTTTCGGGCTCAGCAAGCCATGACGGTTTTGGCAAGCTGCCTGCTGATGATGTGGGTAATAGTTTTTTCATAATAAATGCTGCCTTTAATTTTGTTGTGTGATTAAGCGATACTTGCTGAGAACTGCTGCAGCACTGACTGATAAGGCTTAATAAAGTGCTGCTCGGTAAATTTGCCTTGCTCAACCGCTAATTGACCTCGCTCTGCGCGGTCATACACAATTTGCGTTAACGAATGGTCGTCATTTTTTAAATTAGGTTTATAACGGCTACCTGCGGCGGCGTTGGCGTTATAAATTTCTGGACGATAAATTTTTTGAAACGTTTCCATGGTGCTAATAGTGCTAATTAGTTCAAGATTGCTGTAGTCGTTAAGTAGGTCACCAAAAAAGTAAAACGCTAACGGTGCAACGCTGTTTGGTGGCATAAAGTAGCGCACTTGTAAGCCCATTTTTTTAAAGTATTGCTCTGTTAACGATGACTCATTAGGCTGATACTCTACGCCTAAAATAGGGTGTAAATTTTCGGTTTGCTGATAGGTTTTGTTATCAGACACGCTTAAACAAATAACCGGTGGCTTTTTAAAATGCTGTTTATAGGTAGTTGAGTTTACAAAGCATTTAAACAACTTGCCGTGTAAGTCACCAAAGTTATCAGGGATACTAAATTGCGGTTTGCTTTTGTTATGCTCAAGCAATAACACGCTAAAGTCGTAGTCGCGCACATACGATGAAAAGTTATTACCCACCATGCCTTCAAATTGCTCGTTGGTTTGGCGGTCAATAATATTGGTTTTTAATACCTCAATTGACGGAAATACCTTACCACTGCCTGCAATGTCTAAATCAACCGAAATGATTTTGAGCTCAACCTCGTAACGATCCCTTTGTGGGTTATCCCAACTGGCCAGTGCATTAAAACGATTGTTGATCATTTTTAGGGTATTACGCAGGTTTTGTTGGCGGCTTTCGCCCCTTGCTAAATTAGCGAAATTGGTTGTAATACGTGTGTTATTTGATGGGTGGTAGTTTTCATCCAAGCTAGTGCTTTTAATAGTAAATGTAAGATCAGTGCTCATAGCCGTATCCTTTCAATTTGAGTGGTTACTGCTTTTATTAATTGGTTGTTAAACCGATATAACGGTTAAGCAGTAGTGATGCTTTGCAGAGTTAATGAATTTATACGCGGTATGCAGCATGAAGAAAAACGGGTTTATTTCAGGTAAAACATGAGACAGATTCACGCTTGAGTGAATTCATTAAGTTAGCAATATTGATTAGTTGCTGATGAGGGGTAAAACTCAAATTAGACGTCTAGATTTCTATTTAACAAAGTAAGCTATGCAGTTTATTCATATAAAACCTGAATAATATTCAACGCTTTTAGAACACGCTTATCGTTTGTACTGGTAGGTCTGCTATTTAATAAAGCCTAATTAATTTAATGACTTAAAATTCACAACCCACTTTAAAAATTTAATATAAAGCCTAATGAGGAAATATTTATTTTTTAAATACAGTTTTGTATTTAAAAATAGAGCTCTTAATTAAGCCAACTAATATGTACATGACGAATAGCGATAAGCTTACGTTGTTTGAGCGTGCTTTATAAATTCATCATAAATACTGTCTTTAATAAGCCTGTCGGGCGTAAAGGCATAGTAATGCTGATAAACATTATCAATTGTACCAATATAGTTAACGTCGTAGTGACGCTCTACTTCGGCTTTTACCGAAATAGGCGCAGGGAATATGCCAAACCCTTGTTCACCTAACGACTTCATTAATGCGCTGTCGTCAACATGGCCAGCTATTGTCATTTCAATCTTGTGTTCTTGCAGCCAATAATACATAGCACGTGCAACGGGGCTTTCTTTTGCAGGCAGCACTAAAGGCTTGTTATTTAAAGATTGCGGAAACTGCTTATGTAACTGCGAATGCCATGTTTTGTTTCCAAAAAGAGCGATTTGGCTTTTGCCTATTTCATGGCAAAACGCCTTAAACGATAAAGTGGTATCGAGCGGTTTATCGGCTAACACTAAATCAAGCTTATGAATCGCCATTTGTGCAAGCAGTTCATCTTGTTGGCCATCAATACAGTGTAAGTTGGTAATACGGTCGTTATTAATTAAAGGGGCTAGCCACTTTGACACCAGTGATTTGGGCAACACATCTGAAATACCGACCTTTAACGTTCGTGAATAGTGCGTGGCATCACCTTGCGTGGTTTCGAGCCATTCGTGAGCAATAGCAAACATATCATTGGTGTACTGCTGTGTAACATGGCCAAACTCCGTTAACTGTAGGCCTCGCCCTTGGCGAACAAACAGTGGTTTTCCTAGTCGTTGCTCTAAGTTAGTAATTTGTGAGCTGACCGTTTGCGGCGTTAAATTAAGTATTTTACTCGCCGCTGCAATACTGCCGTGCTTACTTACTTGCCAAAAATAATATAAGTGATTGTAATTGATGTTGGTAATCATTCGAAAATACCTGTTTTAAAGTAAGAAATAATCAGCTTTTTCCTTTGCCTCTAAGTTAGTAGATTACAGTCATGCCTGCAACATAGGTACTATTAAAAGGTGTAATTGCATGAAGCTAAAACTTACAGTTAAAAACAAGATAATTAACGCAAGTGAAAAGATGTCGCTTTTAAAGCTGATCAAAACACAATTGGCAAAACATGCTTTAAATATTCGCAAAGTGGAGATTCAAATAAATGATCTTTCGAGTGATCGCCACGGCACTTTGCAGCAGTGCAAAATTAATATTCTTGTACCTGGGCTACCCAGTATTAATGTAAATACAAAAGGACGAAGTATGCTGCAAGCGATAAAGCGTGCACTTAAAAGTTTGCAGCACATTCTCGTTAATAAGTATCAACCTTCGCAACCAAGCTCTTAATATCGCACTTGTAGTAGCAAGGATGCTACTTTTTTAATGTATCTCTAATTCCAAGCTATCTTTAGTATTAAACGATTCAATTATTACCATTGAGCAGTATTTCCTTGTTAGGTCTTGTTGCAATCAACCCAACGAACGCTTTGTAAACCCTCGTTACACTTTAATTAAAAAAGCCGCACACTAATAGTTAGTGTGCGGCTTTAGTATTTTACTTTTTAAAGCGGTTACTTGGTTAGTAGGTGCTTTTCAAAAAAGTCAGCCATCATAGTATGGTAATGCAAGGTGGTTCCTTTGCCTTCACGTAAGCTATGTGAGCGGTTTGGGTATGAGAAAAACTCAAACTGCTTATTGTGCTTTACAAGCTCGTCAATTAATCGCTCTGAACCTTGATAATGCACGTTATCATCGCCCGTACCGTGAATAAGCAACAGCTTACCGGTTAGGTTTTTAGCAAAGGTAATCGGCGAGGTGTTATCATAACTATCAGGGTCTGTATTTGGGTTGCCCGCATAACGTTCTTGGTAAATGGTGTCGTACAAACGAATGTCTGGCACGGGTGCTGAGGCAATGCCCACTTTAAATTTATCACCGTGGCGGAATAACAAGTTAAGGGTTGAACTACCGCCCCCAGAATGTCCCCATACGCCAACACGGTCGGTGTCTATTACACCCCAGCGTTTAGCCATAGCATCTAGGGCGTCAACTTGGTCTTGTACGGTAATTGAGCCAATTTTTTTATAAATCGATTTGCGCCAATCGCGGCCTTTTGGTGCACGTGTGCCACGGTTATCAACCGATGCCACAATAAAGCCTTTTTGCGTTAACAGTGATTTATACAAGTAACTGTTGCCTTCCCAGCGGTCTTGCACAGTAGAGCCCCATGGTTCGCCGTATACGTAAAACACAATTGGGTATTTTTTACTTTTATCCATGTTCTCTGGGAACATAATGTAGCCGTCAAGCTCGGTGCCATCTTGCGCGTTTACTTTAAAAAACTCATGCTTTGGTAAGCTTTGTTCAGCCAGTTTTTGTTTAAGCTTTGTATTTTCAACTAAGGTTTTTACATTACTATGATCGCTCACTTTAATGATCTCTTTAGTCGGTGGCGTACCAAATTTAGAGTAAGTGTGCATTGCCCATGAGGCATCTTTTGACATGTAGTAGCTGTTTGAACCTTCAAACTCAGCAGGTGTGACCCGTACCGGTTTGCTGCTGCCATCAAGCGGTGTGCTGTATAAATAACGCTGACCAGGATCGTTTGGCGAGGCAATAAAATACATCACGTTTTTGTCTTCATTAATGCTCAGCATATCAATAATGTCGTAATCGCCTGGGGTTAGGTCGATAATAGTTTTGCCATCGCGCGATACACGGTAAAGATGACGCCAACCGTCGCGTTCGCTATGCCAAATAAAAAACTCGCCGTCTTTTGACCAGTTGGCTTTATAAAACCATTCTATAAACGCATCGTCTTTGTCTTCTAAAATCTTGGTCAGTTGCTGCTTTTTCCAATCAAACAACCACACTTTGTTATGGCTTTGAGGGCGGTTTAAGTCTTGAATCATTAATTCATTACCGGTGCCTGCCCAGCTAATACGCGGAATATAACGGTCGCGGTTATCGCCTTCAAGTTCTGCCCAACGGGTTTGTTTATCAGCAAGGCTTACCACACCAACACGCACGGCAGAGTTGGTTTCACCCGCTTTAGGATAAGGGAATTCTTTAAGGGTAGGGTACAGTTCGTCAGTGTTGTTGATCATAGTGAAAAATTTAACGTCACTGGTATCAAGCTGCCAATAGGCGATTGATTTGTTGTCGGGGCTCCAACGAAAACCATCGGCAATAGTAAATTCTTCTTCGTATACCCAATCAAAATTACCGTTAACAATGGTGGCACTGCCATCGGTTGTGAGCGCGGTTACATCGTTACTACCAACCGCTTGCATATAAATATTGTTATCGCGTACATAAGCCACTTTTGAGCTATCTGGCGAGAACTTAGCAAACATTAACTTAGTTGGCTCAACGTCTTTACCACCTAATTGCTGTAATTGGTTGGTCCCAAGGTTAAGTAACCAAAAGTCGCCTCTGCTGCGCGAACGCCAAACTTGCTCGCTGTTGGTAAATACCATCAACCATTTACCGTCTTTTGACCACTGATAGCTTTCGATTGCAAATGGCTCGTCTGCGCCCTCTGGCAACAGCTTTTCAAACTCAACCAGTACTTTACGGCCTGTACCGTCAGCATTGTAAAATACAATGTCGTTACCTTTAACGCCGTGCTCTTTTTCGTCATCGGCGTTGTTATCGTCTGCTTTTTCTTTTTCGCTTTCGCGCTCTTCAAGTACGGTGTAGCCAGTGCCATCGTCTAGCCATTTAAAGTAAGTGCTACGCTGGGTTTTAAATTCTTTATCTTTATAAATTTGCGCTAGGCTTAATGGATTATTCACGGTACTCATCGCTGCATTATTGTTGGTTGTTATGCTGGTACTTGAACATGCTTGCAAGCCTAAGCCCGCAACAATGGCCAGTGCCAAGCCCGATGTTTTGATCAGATTCATTGTTATTGTTCCTTGGGTCTGCTGACCTTTATAGATTAAGGCGCTTATGACATTTACTGTAACAAAATAACCTACAGAATATCAGCATGCTTAACGCACAAAGCTATGGTTTAAACCCAAACTTTTATAATTTATTACCATGCTGGATTTTTAAATTCATCACTGAGCGTGTCGATTAGTGCTCTTACTGTTGCCGATAAATGCTGACGAGAAGGGTAAAGCACATATATTTTCATTAGGTTTGATGTCCATGGCGCTAATACACGCTGCAAGCGACCATCAAGTATATATTGATTTGCCAAATACGTAGGCTGTACTGAAATACCACCACCGGCTATGGCTGCATGAAGTAATGTGGTGGCCTCGTTTGCACTTAAATTGCATTTAACATCAACTGATTGAAACTCATCCCCGTTGTGTAAATGCCAAATATATCGGTCAAAGTTTTTATAGCCTAAACACTGATGAGCACTTAACTGTTGTGGTGTCGTTATTGGCGGATAATCAGCAAGGTAGCTGGCTGAGGCCACTAATATAGATTCACACTCGGCAATAGGTTTACCTATTAACGAAGGATCAGGATTGGCTGCAATACGTATTGCTAAATCAACACGTTGCTCTATTAGATCTGTGGTTGAGTCTTCAAGATCTATGTCTATTTGCACGTTAGGGTGACGTTTCATAAAACGTGTAAATATAGGGGCTAATTGTGCAAAACCTAACGACATACTGGTCGCTACTCGTATTTTACCTGACAACTGTTGCTGGCTTTTAGTTTGTTCAACTAAACGGTTAGCCTGTGCTAACCATTGCTCTATTTCGGGTAAACAGGCCTCGCCGGCGGTGGTAAGCGTTACTTTACGGGTAGTGCGATGCAATAAGCGCGTATTTAACCAGGCCTCTGCCGACTCAATATGACGAGTAACCATAGGGCGTGACATTTCAAGCCGATCGGCAGTGGCAGTAAAACTGCCTGAGTAGGCAACATCCACAAAAACCTGCGCTGCGGTGAGTTTATCCATAGTATTTGCACGATTTATGAAACAATGATGCTAATTATTGGTTGTTTTTCTGAACATATCAAACCTTTATTATGCTCGCATTAGCAACCAATGATGAGAATACTATGAACCTACGCACTCTTTTACTAAGCACACTATTAGCCAGCAATATCGCTATTGCAGACGAAACCCCACTAACCCTTGATGTGTATAACGCTGACAGCAATAGCTTTCATGTTAATGCCACGCTGGTTTATGGCCATACCGATGCAATTTTAATTGATACCGGATTTACCAAAGCAGATGCACTGCGCATTGCCGCCAAAGTAATTGACTCTGGTAAACAACTAAAAACTATTTTTATTAGCCAAGCCGATCCTGATTACTACTTTGGCGCTGAAGTGTTACAGCAGTTTTTTCCTGACGCAAAGATTATAACCACACCGGCAGTGCACCAAAAAATAGCAGCAAAGCTTAAAGGTAAACTTGCTTTCTGGACGCCAAAAATGGGGGGAAACGCCCCAAAAAACCCCGTTGTTCCTGAGGTATTTAATGGTAATAGCTTAAAAATAGAAGGCCACAGCATAGAAATTCGTGGCACAGAGGGTGAGCATAATCATCGTCCTTATTTATGGATACCTGATAACAAAGCTATTTTAGGAAATGTGGCTGTATACGCTAATGTTCATTTATGGATGGCCGATGCACAAACTCAAGCAGAGCAAAATGCATGGGCAAAACAACTTAATGAAATGAAAGCACTTAAACCTGACGTGGTGATCCCTGGGCATATGAAAGCAGGCACTCAATTAGATGCTGCAAATATCGATTTTTCAATCCAGTATTTAAAGGATTTTGCACACACTAAGCAAAATAGTGATAACAGTAAGCTGCTGATAGATAAAATGACCAACTCATACCCAGAGGCTGTATTACCTATGGCTCTTAGCATTGGTGCTAAAGTTCATAAAGGCGAAATGAAATGGTAATTGCTTACGCTTAACCACTTTAATAAATACAGTAGTACCAAAAAACACGCCTAGTAAAGTCTGGCGTGTTTTTTATTATTGCCACAAATACATACTGGCTCGCTTATTAGCAATATTTAATTCAAATACCTCAGTGCTTGCACACATAGCAGCGCCATAGCATACATGTAGTGGTAACAAGTGCTCTTCTCTGGGGTGATTAAAGCGTGCAGCTGGAGCTTGCTGCCATGCTAATAATTGCTGTTCACGCTGATGCTCGGTTAATGTTTGATCTGCGACTGTGCTTACCAGCCAATTTTCAAATGCCAGGTTTTGCTGATTAACATCGCTTGATTGGGTAACACCAAAAGCGCGCATATTATGGAAGGTAAAGCCTGAACCTATAATTAATAAGTTATCATAATCAATACTTTGCAGCGCTTTACCAATTTCAACATGCAACAGCGGATCAAGACTTGGATGCAAGGATATTTGCACACAGGGAATGTCGGCCTCTGGGTACATAATTTTTAACGGCACGAACATCCCGTGATCAAAACCACGCTGAGAATCGAGTTTTGAGTCAATATTACGTGTTGCGAGCGCTTGCTGTACTAAATTAGCAAGTTGCGGCTGGCCAGCACAAGGGTAAGTTAATTGATACGCCTGCTCAGGAAAACCGTAGTAATCGTAAATTAATTTAGGTGTTGCTGAGGCTGTGATTGCAATAGGGGTTGCTTCCCAATGTGCGCTGATCATTAAAATAGCGCTAGGCTTTTTGATTTTAGCAGCAACGGTTTGTAAACATTCCACCATATCTTTATGGCTTGGCTCTCCTAGCAGCGGTAATGGACCGCCGCCATGAGATAAAAAGAAAACATTTGCTGGTTGCGGCATACTTAACCCTTAATTGTTCGATGTGGTTATTATAATGCATGCTCAAATCACAATTAACTAGCCACAAAAATGCACAGCTAAAGTGCAAATTCTAAGAAGCTCTAGCAGTCATCAACCAAACCACAATACTGGCAGGGGTAACACCTTTAATACCTTGGTTTAATTTTTCGCAGCTGAGCATTTTTAAGCTGTACTGCTTTGCATAAATACTCTGTACCTCTGCCGCAGGCACACTGTATGGCGTGCCACTACGTTGAGATTGGTCGTAAATACAGGTGATCAATAATTGCGGTGCAGCATCACTTAGGCTAATCAAGTGTTGGGCATATTGACTGCGAATAGTGTAGGGTAGCGCGACTAAGGCACCGCGATCATATATTGCATCAACATGACCTAAATGCTCAACCGTTAAAGCAAACACATCACCGACCCAAATACAGATCCCCAGAGCCTGATACGCAGTAAGTAGACCATGTGTCGTTATTTTTGGCGTAAGTGCTAATTCATCAAACAGTTGTTGAACAGCAAGCTCACTAAGTTCTACACCCACAACTTGCATGCCCTTATTGAGCAAGTAGTGTATATCAACTGTTTTGCCACACAAAGGTACAAACACACGACTATCTAGCGGTAAATTTAAATTAGTAAAATAACGATCTAAACTCGGGTTTACATTATCGCCATGAAAGCCAACATCATTATTTTGCCAGCGCTTTAACCAATATTCTGCTTGCATAATAACCTCTCAAAAGAGTGACAGCGCTAATGCGCTTAGGTATAAACCCACACCAAACACTGCGTGCGATAAAATGCTTTTAATTCTAGCTGTGATTGGCTTTGATGTTTTAGCCGCAGCAATACCTAGCCCGAGAGCTGGTTGCATCAAAAAAAAGGTATAACAACCGTTAGCACGCCAAAAAATAGAGCAGGCATTAAGCTTGGCGCTGTTAACCAATGATTTGGCAACAATAGTATAAATACCAATGCAAAAATAACCCCTATGAAGTAATGACTAAACCAACCAATTGCGCATTCATTAGGTTGTGCAGCGGTTTTACTAATAGCAAGGTGTTTCCACTTGCCATAGCGCATTAAACATAGCCAGCGACCCACTATACAAAAGTTTAAAGAGTTAATACCAAACTTACTAAGTAGTAGCGCCCACACATCAAGTAATGCCGTAGCACCTATACCAATAATTATGACCGCCAACCAATCAATTGTTGAAAACATAATGTCACCCTTTGCTGAAAACTTAAGCACTATGATATACACTTGCAAAAACGTTAAATACAAAGATTTAATCAAACTTAAATTGCAAAAGTGGAATCATGTTAGACGATATAGTGTTGTTTGTGCACATAGTTCAACAAGGGGGCCTGTCTCAAGCAGGCGAGTATTTATCGCTCCCTGCGGCAACCGTTACAAGGCGATTACAACGCCTAGAGTCTCGACTGGGCCAAAAGCTGCTGCACCGCTCTGCGCGCCAATTTACACTAACCCAACAGGGAGAGGTTTATTACCAAAGCTACGCAAGTTTAGTTGAGCAGTTTGAACAAACCAGTCATCACCTCAATCAACAAAAAGAGCAATTAAGCGGCAAACTTAAAGTGCTTGCGCCGCTTAATATTTGCCATGGCTTTTTAAAGTCAATGTGGTTGTCGTTTACTAAAGAGTATCCTGATATCCAATTGGAACTTGTTTTAAGCAATCAACTTGAAGACATAATTAAAAGCCAAGCCGACTTAGCATTAAGAATCGGCCCACAAGCGGATTCACTTTTGCAACAAAAAAACTCGGACAAGCAGATTCGATTTTGGTGGCTACCCCAATTTATTTAACCAATGCACCAGTGCTCACAGAACCAAGCGACCTTAAACAACACCGCTTAATTGGCACGACACTAAGAAATAAATGGCCACTCACTCACATTACTTCACGCGCAAGCTATACACACATGTGTCGATTTAGCAGTATTTATAACGATACTGGCTTTGTTAAATACCAAGTGGCTGATCATCAAGGAGTAGGCTTATTACCTAGATTTGAAATTATAAACGAGTTGGCAACAGGAGAGTTTGTAAGGGCATTACCAAACTGGCAAAGCCATAATCGCGAAATCTTTGCTATTTGGCCAAGCGGTCGTTTACTTAGTAAAAAAGCGGTTTGTTTACGTGATTACATACATAATTTTATTCAGCAACAGTTACCAGGGAGTTAACCATTTTTATGCCATCGGTATTCCATTTGCTTTGCTGTATGCTCAGCGTGTGATGGGCTTATTAACTGCGCAACTAATGCCAAACTCATATCAACTCCCGCAGAAATACCACCAGAGGTAGTAAATTTACCTTGTGACACCCAACGCTTATTTGCAACTACGTTTAGGCTTGGGAACATAGCAGCAAGATCGGCTTGATCTTCCCGATGCGTAGTCACCGTTAAGCCATCGAGCTAACCCGCTTTGGCTAATAAAAAAGCCCATGTACACACCGAAGCAACGTGATTTGCAGAATCAGCCGCTTTTTTTACCCAGCTAATTACTTGCGACTTACTTAGCTCACCAGTATGAACACCACCAACCACAATAAGCAAATCAATAACCGGATGATCGGCAAAACTGTAATGGGGGTTTACACTAAAACCCCTCGCGCATTGACAGGCTGATTATGTTGCGCGACTAAAAATATATTCCACTGGTTTTTAGCTAAACGTTAAGCAGTACTAAATACTTCAAATGGGCCTGAAAAGTCGAGTACTTCAGCATCATCATATATATAAATACCTATGTTCATTTAGCGTTCCTTCTATTTCAAACGTTTAAATTAGCATGTTTTACATAAAAAAAGCCCACTATTTAAGGGGAAAAAGCGGGCTTAGGGTAGTCATTTAAAGCTTTATGTATAGCTATTTTTTAGCGTTTAACTTAACAGCTTCAATTTTATAGCTGTATTTGTAGTCTAACCATGGGAGCTCATATTCGTACAAAGGTTTACTACCCCACGAATCCGTTCCACCCACACCACGCTGCTTGTAATCTATATTTACAAAAATGTACGGGGCTTTGGTTAAATCTGATGGGTGCATATTGCGCCTATTAACTTGTTCAGTACTCTTATCGTAGTCGTGCATATCGTAGAAAGATGCATTAAAGCCAATTAAGGGATCGCCAGAGAACTTAACACCAATTCCTTTATCATCATAAAACGTAACGTACCGTACATCCGTTTTGTGACCGTTTTCTTGCGGGCGAACATACGGTACACGTAAAGAGTCAACGTCAGATTGATATAAGCCAACAAAAGCCGATGACTTACGATCGTCGTAGTTTTCGTGAGGCCCTCGGCCATACCACTGTACGTTTTTAAAGTTCTCGTTCACAACAAACTGCATACCTAATCTGGGTAAGGCTGAGTACGAATTATGAGGTGCAGCATAAAAGTAAACATCTACATCAACTACGCCATTGCCATTTATTGTGTATGTTGTGAAGTACCGACTTTCAACGTTATTTAATGTGTGCTCTGTTTCGACTTTGTATTGTGTTGAGGATACTTTTTTACTACTAAAACTAGTCAGTGTTGTATTTGATCCCGCGTGTTGCCACACAGCAAACGAGTCACCATATCCCTTTTGCGGTAAATCATTATCGGTAGGCGCACGCCAAAAGTTAGGCTGCACAGGTTGGTCTACACTATTGGCTAGTAATGGCTTTCTAAAGACATTAATTTCATTTAATAAGCCTGTTTTTTTGTTAAACGTAAATTGAGCGTTTTTAGTAGAAAAAGCTAAAGAATTTTCAGAATCCTTTACTTTTAACGAGGCTGATTTTGTATTATTAGTCAGTGCAAAGCCTGTTAATGCTAGTTGCTCTGACGCAACCACATGACCCGTTGGCAATGTATTTTTAGCGTTTTTGAGAACGGCTTGTACATTTAAAAAATATTCAATTCCTGCTTTTAGTTTTGTTTTAATTGGCAAACTAACACGCTGAGATGTTTGTGGTTTGGCATTAATACCAAGGTTAGCACCTTGCTCTACTTCAACACCGTTGGCCATTAACTGCCATGACAAAGTAAAGTCAGACAGGTCGGCAAAAAACTGTTTGTTAATTACATTTATTTCGTAAGGTGTTTTGCTCGTTAACTCAAAGTCGATGTTTTGCTGTACTTGTTTAACCTCCCACAAATAAGGGTAGGGCGTTCTGTCGGCGTAAACTAACCCATTTGCAGCAAAACTTTTTGCGCTTACTGCAAATGGAGGCTCTAAGTCACCACCATATGCCCAAAAAAGCTCACCTTTACTGTTTTTCATGGCAAAAGTTTGATCGACCCAGTCCCAAATAAAACCGCCTTGTAGCTGTGAGTATTTTTCAAAGGCCTGCCAATATTCTTCAAGGTTACCTAACGAATTACCCATTGCGTGTTCGTATTCAATTAAAATCATGGGTCTTGATACATCATGCATTGTTTTAGCATAGCGAATAGCCGATTGGATTGGCGCATACATTTGACCGTATACGTCGGTGTGGCGCCTTAACTGTGCTTGTTCAGATACAACTGGAAACCCTGGGGCTTGACGCTTTAGCCAATCGTACGACGCCTCTAAATTAATACCATCGCCCGATTCATTACCCAGTGAGCGCATTACAACCGATGGATTATTTTTAGAACGGTGATACATGTTTGAAATGCGATCTATATATGCATTTTGCCAACTAAGCTTATTTACCAAGTGTGCCGAGGGGTTGTACTTACCTTGGTTTGCGGCTCCCATTCCATGTGACTCAATATTAGCTTCGTCCATAACGTATAAGCCATATTTGTCTGCAAGGTGATAAATATACGGATCTTGCGGGTAATGAGCCATTCGTATTGCATTAATATTAAAGGCCTTCATTAATGCAACGTCTTTTTCCATAGACTCTTTAGAAACGACGTGCCCTGTTTCTGGGTCGTGCTCGTGTCTATTTACACCTTTAAATAAAACTGGTTTGCCGTTAACTAAAATATTACCATTTTTTAATTCACTGCTTCTAAAGCCTATTGATTTTCCAATCCACTCAACAACCTTATCATTACTATTACGTAAGCCTATTTTTAATTTATAAAGGTTAGGAATTTCAGCACTCCAAGGCAGTACATCATTTACTTTAAACACTGTTTTTACTTGCGTACTTTGTTGTTTTTTTATTTTAGGAACTGACAATGTTTTAGTACTCATTACCTTATCGTTTGCGTCTAAAAGTGAAACGAGTAAGTCAAAGTTAGTTTGGGTTTGCTTAGTGTGGTTTTGTACTGTTGTGGTTAGCGTTAGTTCACCGTTTGTGTAATTGTCAATCAAAGTGGTATTAGCTTCAAAATCACTTATACGCACTTTTGGCGCTGCATATAAATATACATCGCGCTCAATACCACTCATACGCCACATGTCTTGGCATTCAAAGTAAGACCCTGTTGAATAGCGGTAAACTTGTAATGCTAAAGTATTTTCGCCTTTCGAAACGTATGGCGTAATATCAAATTCGGCGGCAGTTTTAGAATCTTCTGAATAACCAACTTGCTGACCATTTACATAAATATAGAACGCAGACTTTACCGCCCCAAAATGAATAAGGATTTGTTTGTTATTCCAGCTTTCGTCGATGTTAATTATTTTTCGGTATGAGCCAACCGGATTATAGTAACGCGGCAGCTCAATTTGCTCAGTATTAGGTATTAAACAGTAGTGAGAGTGATAAAAAGGAGAACCGTAACCATTTAGCTCCCAATTGGCAGGGACGGCTATTTCATCCCAGCTTGCGTCATTGAAGGTTACTTTTTCAAATCCATTTGGTTTTCTACTAGGCGAGTCAACCCAGTTAAACTTCCACTGCCCATTTAGTAATTTATAACTATCTAACTGCCAAGGCTCTAGTGTAAATGCGTTTTGCTCATTTGCTGTAGGATAATAGAACGCGCGGGGTGGGAGTTTATTTACTCTAAATATACTTGGATCCTGCCAAGCCTGAGCAACTTGCTGTTCTATTGCAATGCTTGGCAAGCTAGTTATTAATAAATAAAGTCCCCCAAAGCATAGAAGCTTTTTTAGATAACCTTTAAGCCGCATCCTGTTCTCCTTTAATTTTTTTATCATATAAATATGCTAATTAAACTTTAGCGTATTTTTAACAATTAAGAAACCTAATTAATAGAGACTACAACGGCGGCTATGGGGACTATTTCTAATCAACTAAGTTTCAGACTATTCAATATAATGTTTTTTATAGCGCTTTGTTAATTTAAGAGATCTAATTTGGTCGTAAATTAAAGTAAATACTGCTGATGCATTTTCTTTCGCAGCTTTGCCTTGTCCCATACGGCGAATTTGCCTTTTTACTAATGCCATGGTGGCAAGGCCTGCTATGGTTTTATCTTTAATCTGAACGTTTGGCGCTGCGGGAATAAACTCGGGTTGATTTTGCCAAATACTGACTAAATCAGGTTTATACGCAAGTGCTGTTGCAATACCGGCCAAAGCTACGCCAGAATCAATAACATTATTAGCTACTGATAGACGACTGATACCACCCGTGGTCATAATAGGAATACTGGATTGTTCACTAATTGTTTTGGCAAATTCTAAAAAGTACGCTTCGCGAGCGAGTGTACGCTCATCGGCCGTTTTACCTTGCATGGCGGGTGCTTCGTAACTACCGCCCGAGAGCTCAACAAAATCTATATTTAAGTCACTTAATAGGTTAATTACTGCTTGGGCGTCGCTAGGTTCAAATCCACCGCGCTGAAAATCAGCCGAATTTAGCTTAACCGATACCGAAAAGTTATTTGCGCAACTAGCCTTAATCTTTTGCGTTATTTCTGTGAGTAAACGCGCTCGATTTTCAAGGCTACCACCGTATTTATCGTCACGCTTGTTGGTTAAAGGCGATAAAAACTGTGCTAATAAGTAACCATGAGCCGCATGTATTTGCACGCCATCGAACCCTGCCTTTTGTGCTTGTAATGCCGTATTTGTGAATCGCTCAATCACATCATCAATTTCATTGTGTGTCATTGCTTTTGGCTGGCCAAATAAATGAGAGTGTTTTCCCATGCTTAATGCCACATTGGAGGCTGAAAGAACCTTTCCCCCCATTTTTTTAAACACTTGACGACCTGGGTGATTAATTTGCATCACAATTTTACTGTCGTTTTGCTGCCCTAAACGCGCAAGCTCCGCAAAAGGCGTTACATCGGTATTATGCTCAAGCGCAAGGCCACCGGGGCCAGTCATAGCTAAGTGATCAACCATTACATTGCCGGTAATAATTAAACCAACCCCACCCTCAGCCCATGCGTTATAACAATTTTTAAGTACTTGAGAGGGTGTGAGATCGGCTTCTGCTAGATTTTCTTCCATGGCCGCTTTTACTAGCCTATTTTTTAATACTAAACCGCTAGGTAAAGTAACCGATGTAAATACGCTCTGTTGTTGATTTTTTGGCATGTTAGTAACCGTTTAAATTGACATTAATGCCACTATAACTTTAAAGTCAGCTTTAAGGTCAAGGCAGTATTTATAACTAATTTAGGACCACTATGAAAATAAGTGAGCTTGCAAAACTTGTTGGCGTTGCCCCCAGTACAATTCGTTATTACGAAGGCAAAGGTTTATTACCAAAAGGCAGCCGCAACAGTAATGGTTATAGGCAATACGACCATTCAAGCATTGAGCAAATAAAAATGATTAAGTTTGCACAAAGTTTAGGGTTTTCGTTAGAGGAGATACCAACATTAAAAACGCCAGAAAATGACCTGGATCACACTGTTATTATTGAGCGTTTGCAGCAAAAGCAAAACGAAGCGAATGCGCTGATTGCTCAGCTGCAAAAAAAGTCGCAGCGTATCGGTGATTTAGTCACGCAATTAAATGCAAGCTGGTCAAATGGACAATGTTTAACACAACAACAAATGAGTGACTTATTGGATGAGGTTCAGTTTTAACGGTTAGGCGCTTTGATGTGTGCTAAGAATACCCAAGCAAAAAACACCATAAACACAAAATCGTTGATACCGTAAATACTGTAAAAAATCCCCGCGAATACATCTTTATCGTAAACGTCATCAAGGTTATTGTTTGCTAACCATAATAACCAAGCAACAACATAAACCAGTTTTTCAATTACAAATGCGCCAGCTAACCACTTTATATTGGAGGTAATAAAAGCACTAGCCAAATATGCTAAGCCCCATATAACAATCATTAACAAGCCAAAATTAGACATAACAACAGGGTCTAGTTCGTTTATTATGGAATTTGTAAAAAACCGCGAGAACAGTAAAACACCACCTATATTCATGGCCGCAGCCATAATAAAACCAAATTTAATTAGTTTATTTTTTGTCATTTTTTTCTTCCTATCAGGCTTATTAATTAAAGCGGAAAACTTAATCACATATTTTGTTAGTGAACTTCAAGCTGCATTGCTGTTTTTAAAATACCATGTGCGGGCAACCATTGTTTATATTCAGAAAAGCCATGTTTTTTATATAAATTTATTGCTGGCGTATTTGCTACAGCCGTTTCTACTATAGCTTTATTATACGTATGCAAAGTAAGCGCATGAGCAATTAACTTACCTGCGATTCCTTTTTTAAAGTAGCGAGGGTGCACTGTTAAGCTTTCGATACTTAAGCACTTATTTTTTACTGTAATTTCTATGACCCCCGCAAGCGTACTCTCATAATAAAAACCATAAAATAGCGCGTTGCTGCGCACAATGGCATGCTGCGTTCTGCTAAGAGGAGGAAAATGTTCAGCCTTTATTAAAAGCGCCTCTGTTTTATAAGCACATTGAAAAACGTTATAAATTTGCTCGGCAACAGAAGGAACTGCATTTTTTAGTTGAGTGATCATTTTAATTTCACTTATTTATTTTTAGATACTGCAGCAATTGGAATAAATGAATTATTAATTGGTATATTCAATTAGCTCTTCAACGTATAAATACCCTTTTTGACGCTGAGTTAACTTAATGAATGTTTTTAGTGTTGGTGCATACAAGTGTATGTCTTGTGTGTCGGCTGAATAGCCTCTCGAATTAGTAATTTTACCAGTGTACCCAATGGTGTAGGCTTTATATGTGCCAGCTTCTACTTTTTCATCTTTAAAAGAGACAACTTTAGCGTTTTGAATTGTTGAGCCTTTGGTGCCATCTTCGCTTTCCCAGTGCTCTTCAAACACCCATGTTTTGCCTACATATAACGGCCAATAATAACGCGAGGTTTTTCTGTTATTTGGTTTTGTTAATACCTTTAGTAACGTAGATCCCTTAGCCGTTAACATACTAAGTGCGCCATTTTCGCTGACTATTTGTTTAGTATCGGTGCCTTGTGCACGTATTTCATTGCTAGGTGTTACCCCTTTATATTTCCATACCCACTTTTCCCCTTCACTATAATCAGCTTCTGTTGGCTGATACGCTTTTTCATTTGAAGCTTGGGCAAAAAAGCTTAATAGGCTTAAGGCAAAAATAATAATTTTAGCGTTCATTCGCGTTGTTCCTTTTATTGATTTTTGTATGTGTGTTCAAACCAAATAATTAGGTGTATTGACATAAAAAAAAGTGTGAGCAATAGCGCTTACAATTTATAAGCGCTTTTATAAAGCTAAAAGGACTAATCTAACTCTAACTGTGCTCGCTCTACGCTCTCGTTGGGCAACTCTTTTTGAACAGATACACCAAGCTCTTTAAATTCGGCGGCTTGTTTAATTAAGTTTCCCTTACCTCGGTAAAGCTGAGAAAAGGCCTTGTCGTAACTTTCTTTTGCTCGGTCTAATTGTTTACCAACACCTTCCATGCTGAGTAAAAAGCCATTTAATTTGTTGTAGAAGCGCTCTGCACGATTTGCCAGTTCCTTTGAATATTTAGTTTGCTCTTCAAAACGCCACAGCTGTTTAACAATATTTAAACTGGTTAACAGCGTAGTGGGGGTAGCGACCAAAATGTTTTTTTCTATCGCTTGTTGATAAATATCACTTTGATATTTAAGCGCCTCTACAAAGGCAGACTCTATAGGTACGAACATAATGACAACCTCTGGTGAATTTAACCCCGGGAGGCGATCATATGATTTACTGGCTAGTTCGTTTATTCGAGCCGTAACTGCATTTACATGCTCTTTAATAGCTTGATTAGCATCAAGTTCATTTTCAGCATTTACATAACGGGTGTAGGCATTAAGGGATGTTTTTGCATCTATAACTAAATGACGCTCTTGTGGTAAATACACTACAACATCTGGGCGCAAACGACCGTCCTCGGTATTAAACGACACTTCGCGTTTGTAATCGGTACCGGCACGTAAGCCGGCACTATCGAGTACATTTTCGAGCATGAGTTCGCCCCAATTTCCTTGGGTTTTCTTTTGTCCTTGTAAGGCATTAGTTAGCTTATCGGCTTGCTCTGTAATGGATTGGCTTTTGGCTTGTAAATGTAAAAGCTCAGTTTTTAATTGTGCACGCTGTTTTAAGTCCTCAACATGAATTGATTCCATTTTATCTCTAAAGCCTTTTAACTCACCTTGAACGGGTTTAAGCAGTTGTTCAATACTTTCTTGGTTAGTCACTTTAAAGCTTTGGGTTTTTTCATCGAGGATTTTATTGGCTAAATTTTCAAACTCTTTTTTAAGTACGTTTTTACTTTCTTCTATTTGAGCTAACTGCTCAGTAAAGCTTTGCTGCTTTTGCTCAAGCATAGTTCGCATGGAGTTAAGCTCTACATCGCGTTGATTATATTGTGCACGCAACTGCGTTATTTCTGTTTCGGCTTTTTGCCAAAACTGATTGTATTGCATGCTTTGTTTTTCTTGTTCACTGCAGCGCGTTTTAAAATGCTGCGCTTCGTCGCGTTGTTCTTGGTGGCTATGCTCAAGCAACTCATGTTCATCTTGTAAGGCGCTAAGTTGCTCAGCTTTGTTATCGAACTGACTTTGTAATAAAGAGAGTTGCTGTTGTTGCTCGTTAATTGCTTTTTTTAATTTTCTCCGAGGCAAAACACCAATAACACTATAAAGCACAACACCTGCCGTAAACCCTGCAGCTGTGCTTACCCAATCAATTTGGGTGAGTATTTGAGTAATCATAAAATAAACTTATAAAATTTATGGACATGCCATCATAACGAATAAGTTTGAGTAGAAGTAGGGGGTAACAAATAACAGCCATAAAAAAAGCCAGTTCAAATGAACTGGCTCAACCATTACTAAATAAGTAACACAACAGGGGAATCAACATAAAACTTGAATTAACTGCAATTAATCAACAAGCACAATAGTAGACGCCCTGTTTTAAATTAAGTTCATTAAAAGATCAAATTATTTAATAAAAACTGATCTTTGGCAAATAAAGCATTAAACGGTAAAAATTAAA
>NZ_BADX01000104.1:0-7210 GCF_000241365.1 Pseudoalteromonas sp. BSi20480
ATTGTTGTTAATTTATTACTTAACTGGGCGAGGCTCAGTTCTTAAACCTAATAATAAGCTTACACACATAAGTAAAAGCACAAACGTAAATGGTAAACCTGTTGACACAGCACCCGCTTGTAAAGCTTCAATGGCTTGTGTTCCGCCAATCCAAAGTAGCGCAGCAGCAATAGCGCCCTCAACTGTAGCCCAAAATATACGCTGGGGAACGGGAGCGTCAATCTTACCACCGGCTGTAATAGAATCGATTACTAACGACCCAGAGTCTGACGAGGTAATAAAAAACACAAGTACAAGAACAATCGCAATAAACGATAATATATTTGAAAGCGGCAGTTCATCCAGCATATGAAACATTGCTAAAGGGACTTCAGTTAAGCCATTAAGCCCAAGTGCGCCAACACCATTGATAATTTGATCAATTGCAATACCACCGTAGATAGACATCCACAATACCGTTACTAAAGTTGGAATAAGTAATACAGCGATTAAGAATTCACGAATAGTGCGTCCGCGTGAAACACGAGCTATAAACATACCAACAAACGGTGACCACGAAATCCACCATGCCCAGTAAAATACAGTCCAACCGTGCATCCATGTTTCGTCTTCACGGCCGTGTGGGTTACTCAAAGGAATAATGTTTTCTACATACCCCATTACTGTATTTGGAACATTCCCCATAGCTACAGCAAAACCAACTAGGCAAACAAACAACAGTAATACAAACGCTATCAGCATGTTTATATTACTTAATAGCTTTACACCGCCATCAATACCGCGAACAACGGATATAACGGCTAATAAAGTAACCCCTACAATAACTAAAATTTGCGAGCCAATACCGCCTTCTAAACCAAATACATGGTTAATCCCCGCTGAGGCTTGCTGCGCACCTAAACCTAATGAAGTTGCTAACCCAAATAAAGTAGCCAAAACAGCCAAAATATCAATAATATGCCCCGGCCATCCCCACGCTTTATCACCTAAAATCGGATAAAAAATCGAACGGGTTGAAAGCGGGAGCCCCTTATTGTAAGCAAAAAAAGCCAGAGATAAACTAACCACTGCATAAATTGCCCATGGATGAAGACCCCAGTGGAACATGGTTGCGCCCATGGCTAATTTTGCAGCTTCTGGTGTGTTTGCTGCAACGTTTAATGGTGTTTCGTACCAGCCAGTATAATAAGCAACAGGTTCTGCTACACCCCAAAACATAAGGCCGATACCCATACCAGCGGCAAATAACATTGCAAGCCATGAAAGGCGAGTATGAGAGGGTTTAGCTTCACTTCCTCCCAAGCGTATATTTCCGTATGGAGATACAATAAGCGCTAAACAGAAAACGACGAAAAAGTTAGCAGCCCACATAAATAGCGCATCAAAGTTATTAATAATATCGAATTTAATAGTATCGAGCGCAGTTTTAGCTGTTTGTGGCTCGGTGACAAGCAAGGCAACTAAAAATAAAATAATAAGACCCGCACTAATCCCAAAAACAGGGTTATGAATATCAAACCCCCACTTTTGGACGTTATCCTGTCCTACGGTGTAATCTGTATTATCAATACTATATTTGTCATGATTTTCCTTCATGCAATACCTCTTTTGTAATTATAAATAACTGGTTATCCAGCCGCCCATTAAATACATTAGTCTATATACTGAGAATAAAAAATAATTTGAAGACTAACTATTTATTTTTCTATCTTACAGATGATACGCAGCTACATAAACGATAAAAGTAACAAATAGTTAAAATAGCGTGTTTTAAGGGTAATGTTAGCCATAAAAATAGCTATTTAAAAAAATAATAGTAGGTAGATAAAAACTATAAGCTTAGAACTTAAACTATAATTAAAGTAATTATTTATAGACCAAGCAGTCTAGTAAGTTGAAGAAGAAAATGAACCTAACGGGGTGGTGGAAGTTTATACACTGCATAAAACTTATGCAGTGTATACGTTAGTGCTTATTTTTTACCTGTGTAAGCGTCGTTGTGTACGCCCGCTGCACGACCAGAAGGGTCCGCATTATTTTGGAATGATTCATCCCAAGCTAGTGCTTCTGGTGTCGAGCAAGCGACTGACTTACCGTGTGGTACACACTTAGCCGAGGCGTCACCTGGGAAGTGCGACTCAAAAATAGCACGGTAGTAATAAGCTTCTTTTGAATCAGGGGTATTAATAGGGTATTTGAACTTAGCGTTAGCGAGGTCTTGATCGCTTACTTGCTCTTCAACATACTCTTTTAATGTATCTATCCAGCTGTAGCCAACACCATCAGAAAACTGTTCTTTTTGGCGCCATAAAACTTCATCAGGTAGGTAACCACCAAAGCCTTCACGTAAAATATGCTTTTCAATTTTGCCATCTTTACACATTTTAGCTTCAGGATTGATGCGCATAGCAACATCAACAAATTCTTTGTCTAAGAATGGTACGCGGGCTTCAACACCCCATGCGGCCATTGACTTATTAGCGCGCAGGCAGTCAAACATATGAAGTTTAGATACTTTACGGTTTAGTTCTTCGTGAAACTCTTGTGCATTTGGCGCTTTATGGAAGTATAAGTAACCACCAAATAATTCATCTGCACCCTCACCAGAAAGAACCATTTTAATACCCATGGCTTTAATTTGACGAGCCATTAAATACATAGGGGTTGATGCACGAATAGTGGTTACATCATAAGTTTCTATGTGGTAAATAACTTCACGAAGCGCATCAATACCCTCTTGAATAGTAAAAATGATAGGGTGGTGCACTGTCCCAATCATGTCGGCTACCTTTTGAGCTGCCGCTAAATCGGGTGAACCCTCAAGACCCACTGAAAACGAGTGAAGCTTAGGCCACCAAGCATCACTTTCGTCGTTATCTTCAATACGTTTAGCTGCAAAACGCTGTGTAATAGCAGAAATAACCGATGAGTCTAATCCACCAGATAGTAATACACCGTAAGGTACATCACACATAAGTTGGCGCTTAACGGCTGCCTCTAGTGCGTCTTTCACATCTGATGATTCTGCACTGTTATCTTTCACTGCGTCGAACGTTTGCCAATCGCGTTTATAATACGGCTTTAATTCACCATCTTTACTGTAAAGGTAATGACCAGGAGGAAATTCTTCAATATGTTTACAAATTGGAGAAAGTGCTTTTAGCTCAGATGCAACATAAAAGTTACCGTGCTCATCGTGGCCAGTGTATAGCGGTATAATACCAATGTGATCGCGACCAATTAAGTAGGCGTCATTTTCTTCATCGTATAAGCAAAATGCAAAAATACCGTTCAAGTCATCTAAAAACTCAGGACCTTTCTGTTTATACAGCGCTAATATTACTTCACAGTCAGACTGTGTCTGAAAAGTAAAATCAGTGTTTAAGTTTGCAGCTAGCTCTTTGTGATTATATATTTCCCCATTTACCGCTAAAATATGCGTTTTTTCAGGGTTGTATAAAGGTTGCGCACCACTAGATACGCCAACAATTGCAAGACGTTCGTGAACTAAAATTGCTTTTTCAGACGCGTAAACACCAGACCAATCTGGGCCTCGGTGTCGTAGTAATTTTGACATTTCAATTGCTTGAGTTCGCAATTGAGCGGGATCAGATTTAATATCTAATACCCCAAAGATTGAACACATAGTAACTCCTCATTCCTATTATGTGTGCAGATCAGCCAATTTGCTGAACTGCGAACCCTTGTTTTATCAGAAATATTTACTCAAGTCACATAGCTTTTGCAATTAATTAAGAATAATTTATGCACCAATGTTTAAGTGACCGCACCTTGTTGGTGAACAAGGAGTAACTATGATTATTTTTGCATCAATTCTATTGCTCAAACTCTATACTATTAGTGAGTTATCCAAGTGAGCTTGCTTTACAGACAGCTCGTTTTTGTAACACAGTGGTGCAATAAGCCACGACTTATTAGTAAAAGTTAAACGTAACTAATTATTGCTTAACGTTTGCTTTTAAGTGCAATTTTTAACTGGTTTAAATGACCGTCGAGCTTTTGTTTGGCGTGTAATGCTTGCTTAAACGTCACATATTCAAATTCAATTATATCTAGTGGTCTGTATTGCGCAAATTGATGCAAATCTGCTTCAATTACGGTGCCTAATAAGGGGTAACCCCCCGTTGTTTGCGCATCGTTTAACAAAACAATGGGTTCTCCATTTGGTGGAAGTTGAATACTTCCGGGGCTTACAGCAAGAGAAGGCAATGAGTGTGAGTGGGTTAAAGAATAATTATCACTTTGAAGCCTAACACCCATGCGGTTACTATTGTGACTCACTTTAAACGACGACTGAGTAAACCCATTAATGATCTGTTTTGAGAAAAGCTTTGCATGTGGGCTTGGGTATACGCGAACAATTTTACGTTTTGGCGGCATAAGTGCACCGCATTGAGTAAATTCTGATTGGTAAGGAGTTATTTTAATAGTGTCACCGGCTATGAGCGATTTGCCATTTAGTCCGCCAAAACCAGCATTTAAGTCAGTTGCTTTAGAGTTCATAACAACCGGGCTTTGAATACCACCTTTAACGGCAATGTAGGCTCTTAATCCTGCTCTGCCGGTTGAAAATTTTAGCACCTGTTTTTGTTTAATATTATATGTCCAACCTGGGTAAATCGGTTTTTCATCAAGTGTTGCATTTAAATCAGCACCAAATAAGGCAATAACAGTGTTGCATTCAAACGCAAGTTCGCACAAGCCAACGGTTACCTCAAGAACAGCGGCGTTTTTATCATTATTTAAAAGGCAGTTTGCTATGGTTTGTGCGTAAGGGTCTAAGCTGCCAGACTGACTAACGCCTAAATGGCGGTATCCGTTACGTCCAAAATCTTGGATGCTCAGTAATGGGCCACTTTTAATAACTTTAATCATTATTTATTTCCCCACAGATACAGGTATAAATTCAAGCGTGTCACCAGGCTGTATTAAGCATGGGCTTTTTTGCGTTGCATCAAATAATGGTATGTCAGTTTGGCCAATAATATGCCAGCCACCAGGCGAATCTGCCGGGTAAATGGCTGTTTGCTCAGCACCAATAGCGACAGACCCTTTAGGTACTTTAACACGAGGTTCTGAGCGTCTTGGTGTAAAAAGTTGCTTGTTTAGTCCATTTAAGTATGCAAAACCAGGTTGAAACCCCAAAAATAAAACAGCGTACTGGGGCTCACTGTGAAGGTTAATGACGTCATCAATGCTTAAACTATGAAAATTTGCCACGTAGTTTAAGTCTTCGCCGTTATAATGCGTTTTGATTTTGTGGTGTTTAGCTACGAACTCATTAGGTTTAATGTTATTCCAAATATCTGGTAATTGCTCAAGCCATTTAGCTAACTCAATATCTTGCTTTAAATATAAAGTGAGTGAGTTCATACCGGGTACAATATCAATAAATGAATTATCTTTTTTACAGTGATTTGCTAAAGACCAAATTTTTTTTGAATACTGAGTGTTCCGCTCGTGCTTAAGTGAGAGGCATCAAGCAATAAGCTATTGTTTGATAAGGCGTAAACGTGAGGATTTTGCATTAGTAAAACCTAATTCGAACATCATTAAGCAAACCTATCACATATTTAATTAATTATTTATACCCTTGAGACCAACACAGAACATTTATGCAAAATTGTTAACACACTTAAATTTAAATCTTATTGTCAATTAGATTTAAAAGTAAACTTTATATGTTTAGCCTCGTAATAAATAAGCACGACGTTTGAAATAATAATTAAATTTAAATGGTCTTAATTAGTACGGACTTGTTTAGAGGTACATTATGAATTATCAGCATTTATTATATTTATCGGACGCTGCAATTATATTTAGCGCAGGCGCGTTTGCTTTATCGATGGAAAAGGTCGAACAAAGCGATGTAGCAGCCAGTATGCATGTAGAAAGCCTTGTACTAGGATCGGGGTGTTTTTGGGGCGCAGAAAAACGCTATGAAGCGCTAGATGGAGTAATTGATGCAGAATCTGGTTATGCAGATGGCAATGGGTTTGAGGCTACTTACAAAAACATTACTAAGCAATCACGCCGCTTTGACGAAAACAATTACGCTGAAGTAGTGAAAGTGACTTACAACAGCAATATTATTTCTGCGCAAGAGTTACTTAAAAATTACTTTGAAAGTCACGACCCTACTCAGTTAAACAAACAAGGTAATGACATTGGTACGCAATATCGATCTATTATATTAACGAGCAACGATGCGCAAAAAGACACAGCGTTAAAGGTTAAAGCGCAATACCAACAATTATTAACCAATGCTGGGTATGGAAATATAGTCACCGTTATCAAGCCACTTGAGGGCTTTGTAGCTGCTGAAGAATACCACCAAAATTATCTGCAAAAAAATCCTAATGGTTATTGCCCTGATCATTCTACTGGTGTGGTTTTTGAACCAGTACCAGTTAAAACGAAAGACAACACTGCATTATTAGTGGGTAAACAAATAGTGATAATAGACTCTCGAGACTATTGCCCTTACTGCGAGAAGTTTAAAAAAGAGGTGGTAAATGACTACAAAGGCACCATCCCTTTGTCATTTAGATACGCAGATCAATTAGACGGGTTAATCATTAAATCAGCGACATGGGCAACACCCACAATTCTATTTTTAGAAAATGGTGAAGAAGTATATGGTCGCCAAGGCTACGCAAGCCGTGAGACGTTTTACAAAGCATTAGGTGCATTTAAATTAGGAGATAGTGAAGCTTATAAAGTTGCATTTAATGCAAAAACAGATCGCCCATATTGTAAAGAATATAAAATATTTAAAAACACACCCGATGGCACCTTTGTCGATAAGCTCAGTGGTGAGGCTTTATTTGATACTCGAGATCGTTTTAATTCTGGTACAGGTTGGCTGTCGTTTACGCACCCTGTTAAAAACAGTGTAACCGAACACGAGGACAATAGTTGGGGCATGCAACGCATAGAATTAAGGTCTAAAAGCACAGGTATTCACTTGGGACATTTATTTCCAGGTGAGGGGCCTAGAGGAAAAGATAGATATTGTATAAACGCAACCGTATTAGACTTTGTCCCTCGAGATAATAGCTAATACCGCATATAAACCTATCGGTCTATAATTGGTGTTTTGACTAGTAAAGAAACAAGTACAAAAAAGCCCTCATAATTGAGGGCTTTATAAAAATTTACTAAGTGGTGCACTTTTGTTGAAAAATAA
>NZ_BADX01000103.1:0-1870 GCF_000241365.1 Pseudoalteromonas sp. BSi20480
GATGGGAATTCTCTAAAGTTCAGTTGTCGGCAACAAGCACGACTTAACCAAACAGGATTATGACCATGAAAACTTTTATCAAAACTATCGCTCTTAGCTCTTTACTTACTTGTTCAGCTGCTGCAATGGCTGATCAAAGTGATTACAAATTAATGGTTATCGAAACTGCCACAGCGCCACAGCCACTTGAGCAATCTTTTAACAGCTGTGCACTTAATGTTAAGTCAAAAAACTATGCACAAGCTGAAGAAGTTTGTACTAAAGCAATTGCGCTTTTAAAGGATGCTGACGCACCACGTTTTAAAGTACGCCAGCTTACTTCATACGCACTAAGTAACCGTGGTGTAGCGCGTTTGAAATCGAATAACGAAACAGCTGCATTAGCCGATTTGTACGAAGCTAACCAAATGTCTAACAGCACTATGGTATCGCACAACTTAAATCGCGCTAAAGAAGAGCTTTCTTTATAAGCTTTTAGCAAGCATATTTTAAAAAAAGCCCCAGCTAGGTTTAACCTGCTGGGGCTTTTTTGTGTTTATTTAAGGCACTTAGATTGTGTTTTTGTCAAATAAGCCAAAATTATTTTTAAAGGATTTTTGTTTCGGTAATTGAGCTGATTGAGATGTTGAACAGCTATTATTTGTTAATAGGTAGATCGCTTCGTTTAAAAGAGGGTCTTTTGTATCACCCCAATCTACGTTAATGGTGTCTTCGGCGTAACAATCTGCAGGTAAACCGTTAAAGTAGTCGCCATACCCCTCAGAATTCACCATTTTAAAGTTGATAGCGAATACTACATGGTCGCATAGCTTATTTATATCCATGCCGACGGGTTTACCTCTAGTGCTAGTCCCTACAACCTGAACGTCTATGTGAGGCTTTAGTGCATTAATTACTAGTTCGCTAGACGATGCTGTTTGCTCAGTGGTTAATACCACAACGCGAGGTAAGTTTAGGCGTGGTTTGTTATTGCTTAATTCAAAGTTTACGCTATTAGCGCTACGATTTTTATTGTACTCATAGCTAAACATAGGTTTACCTAAAACTTGCTCTGCGGCTATTTGGCTTGCTAGTTGTTTTGCTATATTTATGTAACCACCGCCGTTGTAACGTAAATCAAGTACAAGCTCGGTTATGTTTTCCTGTTCGAATAATGAAAATGTCCCATCTAGGTCTTGTGCACTGCGTTCTACAAAACTATTGAATACTAGGTAGCCAACTTTACCTTTAGTGGTTTCTAAAATGCGTGTATCTAGTATTGTGTTGCTGTTAACGGTTGAGCGAGACATGGTACCTGTTTGTTCCTCACCGTTTAGATCTAACCAGGTTACATCGACTGTGTAGCCTTCTTCATTTGGGCCTAATACAGCATCGTAATCAAAAGTGTTGTTAGCTATTGCCTCTTCAATATTGATGCCATTCATAGTGGTGATTAATGAGCCTCTTGTTAAACCCATAGCAGCAGCATTACCATCATCAAAAACATATCTTACAAGTAAACCGTTAGCCATAACTTTATTTGATAGACCATAACCAAAGTAACTCGCATTAATATATTGGTCTTCATATTCCTGCGCAGTAACTGCATAGCTGTATTCATCTAGTTCTACTTGCGAGCGAACTTCGGTCAATAAATCGTTTAATGATTCAAATGTTGATGGATTGGTTGAGGTATTTAACTGATCGTTCCAGAGGTAATCTGCTTGAAGGTAATCCCACAAAGCTTCGTTTTGTGCAGTTTGAGATTCACATACAAGCGGATCAGAACTAATTACTTGCCCTTCGTTTTCTGAACCACCACACGCGCTTAATATACATAATGTGCTTGCAAAAAAAATATTTTTGTTTTTTATTCATGACATTCCTTGTT
>NZ_BADX01000102.1:0-32658 GCF_000241365.1 Pseudoalteromonas sp. BSi20480
GCACTGCGTGGCATTTTTGTTCTAACTTATTACTCACAGTTAAAAGCGAAGATAGCGTGAGTTATTGACTGCCTACTTTTTAACAAACTTAGTTAAAATGACAATGCGCTGGCCATCAACACGCCCTTCAATGTGCTCAGGGTTACTGGTTAAACCAATGTTGCGCACCGCAGTACCACGTTTTGCTGTAAGGCTACTGCCTTTTACATCTAAATCTTTTATGAGTGTCACGGTATCGCCAGCTTGAAGAACCACGCCATTACTATCGACATGTTTAACATCGTCATCTTCAGCAAGTGCTTTATTAGCCCAAGCCAGAGTCTCTTCTTCTAGATATACCATGTCTAGCGCATCTTGTGCCCAACCGTTATCAGGTGCTAAGCGCGATAGCATTCTATAGGCAACAACTTGAACCGCAGGTGTTTGGCTCCACATGCTGTCATTTAAACAATGCCAATGCGTCGGCGTTACATCTACGGTGTTTTCAATTTGTTCTTTGCATGTTTTGCAAGTGTAAATGCATTTGTCTGAATGTGTTTCGGTTACAGGTGGAACTTCATAAACAGATAAGTCATTGGTAGCTGCACACAATTCACACTGGTTGTTGCTGCGTTCAATTAAGGCTTTTTCAATACTCATAGGACTACTTTTTTGGTCGGGTTAATATTTTTGCATAGTATAACTCAGCGCACTGGGTGTGTGTTATAAATCCCTTAATTTTGTATGGGTATTTCTTTCATGTATTTTTCAGCTATGTTGTTTATATAGCCAATGCTGTGGAGGTTTTTTATTACTTTATTAATGATAGGCATTAAGTGCTTATGTTTGCTAAGTAGGCGAATTCTCAAAAAACCATGAGAATATTGAGCACCAAAACCAATGTTGATATTAAGTTTTTGTGACCAATATAAGGTTGGCAACTCACCTATTATGGCAACATCTACTCTTTTTCGAACTAGCGCCTCTATGAGTTCTTTTTCCGAAGGAAAATCAACGCGTTTAAATGTATCAGCATTGTGATAATAATAACCTAATACTGTGCCTACATTTTTACCCTCCATGTTGGACACATGTTGCCATTTTTTTGTGTTTTCGGGCAGCGTTACAAGCATTTCTGTTACTGTAATTAATGGGTCAGAAAATACATATTTGGTGTTGGTTCTTTCACTTTGAGGTAGCCAATCAAGCGAGATCACATCAAAGTCAATAATCCCTTCATTAAGGTATTTAGTGATTCGCTTTGCAGGTAGCGATTCATGAGAAGCAGAGATATTAGCGTCAATCAGTACTTTTTCAATGATTTCTGGTAACACTCCCGGGCGTTTAGGATTGTTGGTGTAGAAAGGGTAATGACTTCCAGATGAGCTAATGTTGTACTTTAGGGTATTGTTGCTTTGTGCTGCAATATTAGGAAGCGAGCTCAATGCTAAACATAATATCAATAACCACTTTAAAATAAGCAAACCCGCTCCTGTACTACGAACTTTTTTATTAGTTTTATTTACTTTGCAAAATTTTGCAACGATTAAGATGCATTTACTATACTTTTAATCTCTAACATAGATTAGACTCAAAAGATTAGCTTTAATTTTGCACAAACTTATAGGTGAATTCTATTGAACGTGTCTGACACCCCGTCGTTAACACCTACGTTGACACAATATGTTGCTAGGCAACCAATATTTGATGCTGACAAAGCTGTGTTTGCTTATGAGTTGCTTTACCGAAACTCCGCAAATAATGCGTTTCCTGTAGGCACTAGCGATGAGCACGCGACCAGCCGTTTGTTTTTTAATACCTTAATGCTAGTTGGCGCAGAAAAGCTTACAGCTCACCAACTTGCTTTTGTAAATCTTTCTACAGACGCCTTACTGGATGAATTCCCCAAACTATTAAACGCTGAACATACTGTAATTGAAATTGTTGAGCGCACGGTAAACATTGCAGCGGTTGCTAGTCGTATTAAAGCGCTGAAAGGTCAGGGTTATGTATTTGCACTGGACGATTATGACGGCGATGAAAAATGGGAGCCGTTACTCGCCCTTGTTAGTTATATAAAAATTGAGGCTGAAGAGCCTATTATTAAAACTAATATGCGGGTTAAAAAGCTGAAACGAAGTTACCCTCATTGCAAAATAATAGTAGAGCGAATAGAAACTTACGATCAGTTTATAAACTTACGTGATGCAGGTTGTGATTATTTTCAGGGATTCTTTTTTGCCCGCCCAGAAATGCTAACTTACAGTGGGGTCGATCCTTCAAAAGTTACCGTTTTCGAACTCCTTAAAGCAATAGCAAAAGAATCGTTATGCTTTGAAGAAATTCATCAGCGTGTAGCTAAAGATGTAGGAATAACGGCGCGAATTTTACGTTTGGCAAATGCACGTTCTAATAATAGTAATTTAGTTATTACGTCCATATCGCAAGCTGTTGTTTATTTAGGTGAGGACGTAATTCGTCAATTTGTGCGTGTATTAGCTGTTAGCGATTTAGGAATAGATAAACCAACAGAGTTGACTAAATTTGCTCTTGTACGCGCTCGGTTAATAGAGCTTATATTAGCTGAAACAAACAAAAATTTATCTCAGCAAGGTTACTTAGTGGGTTTGTTTTCGATGCTTGATGCGATATTAGATATTGAGCTAGCAACTATTGTAAAAGAGTTTACGCTAGATAAAAGCATAACAGATGCTTTGCTACTGCAAACCGGTTTGCTAGGCGATTGCTTATTACTGGCAAAAGCGATTGAAACTAAAAACTGGGCAGTGGTTGAAACACAACTTAAGTTGGTTAACCCAGAGATGGAAATAGAAAAAATATACAGCTTTATATTAGAGTCAATGCTTTATAGTGATGATGTAATAGAAGTTATGAGCGAATAAGTATGCGTAATTTTTTATCTGTTGTAAGTGTAGTTATTGCTTTATGTTTGTTATTTCCGGGTATTACAAAACCCGTGCTAACAATTGAAGGGAATATTGATAAATCAAAACTTGCTCAAGCGGGGATTGAAATGTTAGCTGAAGAGGGCGATGGCCGAACGCGCAGCATGCTAATGATGTTTTCAAACATGTTGGGCCTGGATAAGTTAGACGGTGAGATTAGCGCTTATAGCAAAACGCAAAGTATTTACGGCACTATCACAGACCTAGCAAATAATAATAATTTACTTGTGGCTGCCTTGGTTGGTCTTTTTTCAGTTGTGGTGCCAAGCTTAAAGCTATTATTACAGCTACTGTATTGCTGCTTACCAGTTAATAGACTTAAGCAAGTATGTGGCAATATTGTTTGTGCACTCAGCAAATGGAGTATGGTTGATGTATTTGTAATAGCATTAATTGTTACGTATTTAGCGGGCAATGCACACGGTAAAAGTGGTGAATTGCTTGTTATGAATGCACAATTTGGTGAAGGGTTTTGGTATTTTAGTGGCTATTGTATATTTACAGTAATTGCCAGTTATTTAATTAAACCCCAAACCAAACTACAAAACACGCCCTAAATTATTTGTAGTCGTTTATAAGTTACTTTAAAATCCCCTTTTTTGATTGAGGTACTATTTTGCAACGCTTGTACACTATTTTACTTACGCTTACTTTACTGCTCACGTTCGTGGGTCAGTCTTTTGCGTCTGTAGCAAGTGAATGTGAAATGCCCCATCAGTCTAATGCTCACGTTAATATGCATTTGGGCAATAGTAGCGCAGAGAATAACAGCGCTCACCATTCCATGATGCAAATGGATTGCTGCGATGATGAAGCGACTGCTCAAAATGAATGCAGTTGCCCTGTTAATGGCTGTACGGCTAACTCAATGCTTAATGTCGATATTCTAATACTTATTACAGTTACAAGTACTGAAAAAGTTAATACATGCGAATCGCGTGCTCAAACAACCTCTCCCAAATCACTTTACCGACCTCCAATGTTTGCTTAAATAGCAGGATAGGTGTGTTTAAATTTTATGGAACCTCAAGCTGATTTTTATCTTTTGAAAACGTGATTAGTTTTCGTATTAGGTGCGGCTGATATAAACACCTTTCTTGCCAATTTAAATTTTTTATTAATTTTTAAATGGAGCAAGTGATGAATTACGCTTTAAAAATAAATGCAGTGCTATGTTGTTTGACTTTGTTCAGCAGTGCGGCGAATACCCAAGAAGAAAAAACGACTGGCGCAATAGATGAGTATAGCTCTGTACGTACGCTAAACTTATCTCACGCCCTTACCTATGCACTTGCAAATGATCCGTGGTTATCGGCAAGCCGCCACCAAGAGCAAGCCATTATGGCGCAAAGTATTATGGCGGGTACTTTACCCGACCCAACACTAACGCTTGGTCTTATGAACTTACCAACAAATGGTTATGCGTTTGACCAAGAAGGGATGACTCAATTTAAAGTGAGTCTAAACCAAAAATTTAGCCGCGGTGATAGCCTGTCACTGAAACAAAAGTCGCTTTTTCAGTCGTCTAAGTAATATCCATGGCAGCGAGCTGATAGGCTGGCTCAAGTCAAAGCGATGGTTACTGAGTTTTGGTTAAATGCTTATAGGGCTCAGTACAGTATTAATTTGATTGAGAAAGACAAAGAGTTATTTACTCAGCTTATTCAAATAACTGAGGCCAGCTATGCAAGTACGCAGGGTAAAACACGCCAGCAAGATATTATTCGTGCTCAGTTAGAGCTTACCCGCTTAGAAGATAAGCTACTCATACTTGAACAGCAACTTCACAGTGCTAAAAACCGGCTAGCGCAATGGTTACCCATAACAATGTTAGTAAAATCTTTAGACGATAAATTTATACCTCCTGTGGCGCTTACTGATTTTAATACCCTTGAATTTAGTCAACTTATGCAATTACTTATGGCTCATCCAGCTATTGTTGCTATAGAGCAAAGTGTGTTGGCAAAGCAAACACAAGTGAGCTTAGCGAAACAAAGTTATAAGCCACAGATAGGGGTTAATGTGGGGTATGGCTATCGAGCAGACACCCCAATGGGCCAATCAAGAGCCGATTTACTTTCTGTGGGAGTTAGCATTGATCTCCCTTTATTTACGGATAACAGGCAAGACCAACACGTTAAATCGGCTATATCTATTACGGAAGCGACTAAAACACAAAAAAGGGTCGCTTTGCAAAAGCTCAAAGGTATGTATTTTAAAGAATATAGTCAGCTATCCCAGTTACAAAAACGAAATACGCTATATCAAAATATTTTATTAGTACAAATGGCTGAGCAATCACAAGCAAACTTGAATGCTTATACGCGTGATGACGGTGACTTTTCTGATGTTATGCAAGCACGTATTAGTGAGTTAAATGCCAAAATTGACGCGCTCAATATCCAAGTCGATCAACACATTATTATTGCACGCTTAAATTATTATATGAGTAGCTTAGATTCTCAAGTTATGGGCGAACTACGTGAGGAGCAGCCTGATGAACACTAATTTGAAACTATTCATTGCCGCTATTGTAGGGGCTGGTTTATGGGCTGCTTTTACGCAAATTATAATTGATGAAAAACCGGCCGTAAAACAACCCTTATATTGGGTGGCGCCCATGGACAGCAATTATAGGCGTGACGCTCCAGGTCTCTCTCCTATGGGGATGGGTTTAGTGCCCGTTTACGACGAAGTTGGTAATAGTGAAAGTGAAAAAGGAGCGATTACTATTTCGCCAGTGGTGATTAATAATTTAGGAGTGAAAACCACTAAGGTGCAGTTAAAAACACTGCAAAGTAACATCAATACAGTGGGTTATGTGCAATATAACCAAGATAAAATTACTCATATTCACCCTCGTGTAGAAGGGTGGCTTGAGGATTTATATGTAAAAGCGCAAGGCGATAAGGTAAACGCCGGCGAACCTTTGTATACCTTATATTCACCGCAGCTAGTTAATGCACAAGAAGAGTTTTTATTGGCAGTAAATAGAAATAACAATGTACTAATTCGTGCTGCAAAGGCACGTTTAGAGTCGTTAAATGTATCTGCTGAATTTATTGAGCGCTTACAAAAAAATAAGAAAATAATGCAAAATATTACCTTTTATGCGCGTCAAAGTGGGATTGTTGATGAGCTGAATGTGCGAGAAGGTTTTTATGTAAAGCCGGGTACATCTATGATGAGTATTGCTCAACTTGATGAAGTATGGGTGGAGGCGGAAATATTTGAACGTCAATCGTCGCTTATTAGTGTTGGCCTACCGGTAACCATGACCCTTGATTATTTTAAGGGAAAAATATGGCAAGGACAGGTCGATTATATTTATCCGGCGCTTGATGCTCAAAATAGAACACTCCGGGTTAGGCTCCGATTTACAAATAAAGACCTTAAGCTAAAAGCGAATATGTTTGCTCAGGTGACTATTCATACAAAAGCGAGTGAACCTCAGCTTGTAGTACCAAAAGAAGCTGTAATTCTTACGCAACATCAAAACCGCGTAGTTATAGCATTAGGCGAAGGGCGCTTTAAATCTGTTGAAGTACAAGTAGGACAAACAAGCGTTGATGAAACGATTATTTTATCAGGTGTGGTGGTAAACGATAGCGTGGTTACCTCTGCACAATTTTTAATAGATTCTGAGTCGAGTAAGCTTTCAGACTTTAAGCGAATGGAGATGCCAGCTGCTGATAGTAGTAACGATGACAACTCTCAAAGTGCAACCGTAAATGGCGTTATAAATACAATTGATGCAGCAACTCGAGTTGTAAATATTAGTCGTGAAGCTATTCCAAAGTGGAACCGAGGTCCAGCAACAATGAATTTTGTTCTGGCACCGCATATAGAGGTTAACTCTCTTATTAAAGGTCAAACCATTGATTTCACGTTTAGTATTATTAATGATGATTTTGTGATCACCGCTTTAAATAATATAGACGCAATAGATCACTCCTCAATGCAACATACGATGGGCGAGGAAGTAAAATGATTACTGCTGTTATCCGCTGGTCTGTTCATAACCGGTTATTGGTATTGTTGCTTACATTAATTTTAGTGGGCGGTGGTGTGTTTGCCGTTAAAAATACGCCCGTAGATGCCTTGCCCGATTTATCTGATGTGCAAGTTATTGTAAAAACATCGTATCCAGGGCAAGCACCACAAGTGGTTCAAGACCAAGTTACTTATGTGCTTACTACTGCTATGTTATCGGTGCCAGGGGCAAAAACCGTAAGAGGCTTTTCATTTTTTGGCGACTCGTATGTTTATATTATTTTTGATGACAGCACTGATTTGTACTGGGCGCGTAGCCGAGTGCAAGAATACCTAACCCAAGCTGCAAACCGTCTGCCTGAAGGTGCAACGCCAGAGCTTGGACCTGATGCAACGGGTGTTGGTTGGGTTTACCTATATGCCCTTATTGATAAAACAAATACGCTTGATATTAGCCAATTGCGAGACTTACAAGATTGGTTTTTAAAGTTTGAATTACAAACTGTTCCGGGTGTTTCTGAAGTAGCCTCTGTAGGGGGAATGGTTAAGCAGTATCAAGTAAATGTAGATCCTAATAAGCTGCGTGCTTACGGCATTCCGTTGAGTCTTATTCAAACTGCAATACAGCAAGGAAACCAAGAAACAGGCGCCTCTGTTATTGAAATGGCCGAAGCGGAATACATGGTTACCAGCACAGGGTACATAAAAAGTGTTGCCGATTTAGAGGCTATTCCATTAGGTACTAATGCAAATGGCACTGCTTTGCAGTTACGTGATGTCGCAAATATTCGCCTAGGCCCACAAATGCGCCGTGGCGTGAGTGATCTTAACGGTGAAGGCGAAGCTACCGGTGGTATTGTTGTTATGCGCTACGGCGAAAATGCACAAAAAACCATTGAACTGGTTAAGGCTAAACTCGAATCCCTTAAAAAAGGATTACCAGAGGGCGTTGAGATTATTCCCGTTTACGACCGGTCAAACTTAATTAACAACGCAATAAGTAATCTGACAAGTAAACTTGTTGAAGAGCTGATTGTTGTAGCGCTTGTGTGTGTTGTGTTTTTGTTTCATGTGCGCTCATCTTTGGTGGCTATTGTTACCTTACCGCTGGGTATTTTAACGGCGTTTATTGTGATGTATTGGCAAGGAATTAACGCTAATATTATGTCTTTGGGCGGGATTGCGATTGCCATAGGGGCAATGACCGATGGCGCCATAGTAATGATTGAAAATATGCATAAGCATATGGAAAAAACGCCTCTGACTGATCAAAACCGTTGGGAAGTCGTTATTAAAGCGACAAGCGAAGTAGGCCCTGCGCTGTTTTTTAGTTTATTAATTATTACCGTGAGTTTTTTGCCTGTATTTATTTTAGAAGCGCAGGAAGGGCGAATGTTCTCACCTCTTGCTTACACTAAAACTTATGCAATGGCGGCCTCAGCAGGGTTAGCGATCACCCTAGTGCCTGTATTAATGGGTTATTTTATAAGAGGTAAGGTAATACCTGAAAATAAAAATCCCGTAAATAGATTGCTTGTAGCGGCTTATCGGCCTTTGCTCAGATGGGTGCTTAATTTTCCAAAAACAACCTTAATATTTGCCTTAGTTATGACCTTGGTAGGTTTTTACCCACTTAACAAAATAGGTAGCGAGTTTATTCCGCCACTTGATGAGGGTGATTTAATGTATATGCCCACTACATACCCAAGTATATCAATAGCTAAAGCTCGAGAGATTTTGCAGCAAACAGATAAGTTAATCGCAACCGTACCGGAAGTTAAAACAGTTTTTGGTAAAGTCGGGCGAGCTGAAACAGCCACCGATCCCGCTCCACTGACAATGATTGAAACGTTTATTCAATTAAAGCCCAAAGACGAGTGGCGAGAGGGAATGACTCTTGAAAAACTCAAAGCCGAACTTGATGCATTAGTCACGTTTCCTGGTTTAACTAATGCGTGGGTTATGCCAATTAAAACACGCATAGACATGTTGGCAACCGGTATTAAAACACCAATAGGTATTAAAGTGGCAGGTCCACAGTTAAGTGAAATTCAAAAAATTGGTGAGCAAATAGAAACGCTACTTGCTGATATTCAAGGCACTGTATCTGTTTACTCTGAACGAGTGGCTGGTGGGCGCTACGTAAAAATTGATATAAACCGTGAAAAAGCAGCGCGTTATAATTTAAACATAAGCGATATACAGCAAGTTATAGCAACGGCAGTTGGTGGTAAAAATGTAACACAAACAATAGAAGGGCAGGCTCGTTATTCGGTTAACGTGCGTTATCCGCAAGTTTTTAGGGATTCTCCTGACGCCCTTATGTTATTGCCCATTGTGACGCCACAAGGACAGCATATTGCGCTTGGAGATGTCGCTAATGTATTTATTGAAAATGGCCCGTCTGGCATTAAAAGTGAAAATGCACGTTTAAATGGTTGGGTTTATATTGATATAGATGGCGTAGACATTGGTAGCTATGTTGAAAGCGCGAGAGCCTTGCTCGATGAGCATTTAACGCTGCCATCGGGGTATTCTATTTCATGGGCTGGGCAGTATGAATATATGCAACGTGCAAAAGAGAAGCTCACCTACGTAGTGCCTCTCACTTTGGCCATTATTGTTGTGCTGCTCTATCTTAATTTTAAAAGCTTTGCTGAAGTAACTATTATTATGTGCACACTGCCATTGGCTATGATAGGTGGTGTATGGCTCATGTACCTTCAAGGTTTTAACTTTTCAGTCGCCGTAGGGGTTGGTTTTATTGCACTGGCCGGTGTTGCTGTGGAGATTGGGGTGATTATGCTGGTTTACTTAAATCAGGCATATCAAAACATGTGCTTAACTGCTAAGCGAGCTGATAAACCACTTTCGTTAGCTCAGTTACAGCAGGCAATTATTGAAGGTGCCGGGTTACGTGTGCGTCCTGTAATGATGACGGTGGCTACTATTGTTATTGGTTTATTACCTGTGCTTTATGGTACGGGTAGCGGTAGTGAAGTAATGAGCCGAATTGCAGCGCCTATGGTAGGTGGTATGGTAAGCGCAATAATGTTGACCTTATTAGTTATTCCTGCGGTTTACCTATTATGGAGAAAAAAGGCTATTAAGTAACAGTGATAGGGTAATGACTTATCATTGCCCTATAAAAATTACCTATTGTCTGTAAGTTATTCTATTAATTTGTATTTTAATTTATTTTTAAAGTGTAACCCATTGTTTTTAATTGTGGTTTTTATTGGCATGATTCAAGCAACTAGTAACTCATAAGTTAACTAAGTAAGGAATGCACATGCAAGTTAAAACAATTAAAGAGGTATACGATTGGACAGTATTATTTCATACGCAAATGGCGGCTAACTTTCATAGCGTTAAACCAATACTTGATGAGCGTAATGCCATGCTGGTGGATTATTACCTTAATTACGAAAAAAAACTCGCTGAAGATTTAGTGGGTTTTAAAGCGATTACCGAAATTAACACGCTCGACACATTTTGTTATGAGTACTTTGCCAGTAACCCCGAACTTATTACGTTTAACGATATCAGCAAAGATAAGCAGTTAGATGAAAAAGCAATTCAAGATTACTTATCGAGTCAGCATCAAAAAGTTATCGCGCTTTACGATTACCTTCTCGAGCGTGCAGAAACGCAAAATGCGCAAGAGAAGCTAGCGCAGCTACTAGAGCTTGAAAAGCAAGGGCTTAAACAAATGATGCAAAGTACAAATCGCCATATGGATATGTAATTAGCTAAAGTATACTTAGCTAAAAGTAGGGTGTATTTGCACCCTACTTAATTATTTACTCTTCAAAATATTATGAGCAGTTAAGACTTATTCCTACCTTTTTTAAATAACGTTGTTCTAGTTCTAAATCTGCATTAAGTAACGTGTGTGTTTGTAAATAATTATCGTAAAATTTAATAAAAAGCCCTGTGGCATTAGCGCTAATATTCATATTAGGTTGCTGGCTAATTTGGCGTTTTTGATTAAATAAAACAGCTAAGCGTAAAATAGTAACAAGCTTAATTACATGTTGCTGCGCGATTGTTGTGAACTCTGGTAATTCATCACGTTTAATTTTTTTTCGGTAAAAGCGAATTAGCGAGCTTAAAATGAGTTGCTCTTGCTGAGTAAAACCAGGAAGCTGGCTATTTGCCACAATGTAAGCGCTGTGTTTATTAATACCTGAAGAGTTAATAGATAAGCCAATTTCGTGTAGCTTAGCAGCCCAATTAAGAAGCGCTATGTCGTTATTATCATTTAGTTGCCACGCTTTGCTAAGGCGCTCGTATATCCAAGTAGCTGTATTAGCAACGCGTGAGGCATGGGCTTTATCTACGGTGTATCGTTCACTCAGGTTATTGATTGTATTGCTGCGAATGTCTTTATCGGCGAGTTTTTGCTGCATTTCATGAAGTAGCCCCTCTCTTAAAGAGAAGTCACTATAAGAGAGCTGATTGATTGAAAACTCTTTAAAAACAGCAATAAGAATGGCAAGTCCTCCACATAGACTCTGCTGACGCTCAGGCGTTAATCCTTCTATACTTATATTATCGATATGTTTAGCGGCAATGCATTGCTGCTTAAGAGCCAGTAAATCGTCAATACTTACACATGTTTGTTGCGGGTTTTGTGCGCACACCATGGTTAAAATTGATTTAATAGTGCCTGATGTACCAATTACATCTTGCCAACCTTCGTTAATGTAGTTGGCAAAAATAACTTCGATTTCTTGTTCCGCTTTTATTTCAGCTCGATTAAAACGCTTAGCCGTAATAGCTCCACCACTAAAAAACTGTTTTGTGTAGCTAACACAGCCCATATTACGGCTGGTAAGAAGCTTATGTTTGAAGTGCTTACCAATAATTAGTTCGGTACTGCCTCCGCCAATATCGATAATAAGGCGGTTCTCTTCGTTATGTACATAATGAGCCACACCTTGATAAATAAGCCGAGCTTCTTCTTGCCCTGGGATCACATCAATATGAAATGGAAATACCTTACTCGCCTGAGTTAAAAAGGCATGAATATTTTTGGCGCGCCTAAAAGTGTATGTAGCAGCTACTTTTACATTACCAGGAGGAAAGTCTTCAAGGGTGTTTGCAAACTGCTTAAGTACAAGTAGTGCACGGTCTATGGCTGCTTGGTTTAGTCTTAATTTATCGTCTAAGCCATCGGCTAAATAAACACGCTGTTTCTCTTTATGCAGAATTTGTAATGTGCCATCCACTTCGCGCGCAACGACCAAGTGAAAGCTATTCGAACCTAGATCGACGGCCGCTATTGATGGGTGATCATTCATTATTATAATTACTCTCCCATTTTTTTAAGTGATCGTATATTGCTATTTGTGAGCGAATTTTTTTTCTGTTACCGCGCCTAACATAGGTATTTTTTTGCTCGCTATCGATTAGCCGAGCTTTTGTGCGGTCTTTAAATTGTAGCTCTAAAATGTCCAGAATGAGCTGTTTTAATTTATTATTTAAAATGGGCACTCCCACTTCAACGCGTTGATCAAGATTGCGAGTCATCCAATCAGCGGAAGAAATATACACCTTTTCATTGCCATTATTGCCAAATACCATTACGCGAGGATGCTCTAAAAAGCGATCAACAATACTGATCACTTTTATGTTTTCGCTAAAGTGAGCCACCCCCGGTATTAATGAACACATACCACGTACAATAATTCGGATTTTTACTCCACGACGACCGGCATAATAAAGTTTATCTACAAGTTGTTTATCAACTAAATTATTTACTTTAATTGTAATTTTTCCTGTGAAACCATCTTCAACATGCTGAATCTCTTTATCAATTAAATCCAATAAAGTGTCGCGAGCATTAATAGGGGAGAGCATTAAATATTCAAAATTAAAGGGCTTGTAGCTGCTTTCTATAAACTTAAATACGCTATCGCATTCTTCACAAATACCGTTATGTTTTGTGAAAAGGCTAAAGTCAGTGTAGATTTTAGCTGTTTTTTCGTGAAAGTTTCCGGTACCGATATGGGCGTATTTAACTATTTTGTTTTTTTCTTTACGGTGAATAACACATAGTTTGCTATGCACTTTTAGGGCTGGAATACCAAAAATAACTTTTATTCCAGCACTGCTAAGAACTTTAGCCCATTCAATATTGTTCTGCTCATCAAAGCGTGCTTTAAGCTCAACCATTACCGTGACACTTTTGCCATTTTTAGCGGCATTGATGAGTAAAGAAATAAGCCGAGACTTACTCGCCACTCGATAAATATTTACTTTAATCTGCGTCACCATAGGATCAAATGCGGCTTGGCGAACATACTCCAGTAAATGATTAAATGTGTGATATGGGTAGTAGAGCAGTATGTCTTGCTCGCTTATTGCGTCAAATACGCTGCTGTGTTTGTTAAAAGCTGTGCTTTGTATTGCTGGAAGTGTTTTGTTTTCAAGGTATTGGCGACCCACATTAGGAAAAGCAATAAAATCTCTAAAGTTACGGTATCGACCCGCGGGTATCAGCGCATCATGATGACTCACGTTTAGACGTTTTTTCATCACTTTTAACATACTTTCTGGCATGCTCTCGTCGTAAACAAGGCGCACAGGCTCTGCATAAATACGTTGTTTAAGACCCTTAGACATTTTATCGAGCAGTCCTTCTTCTAGCTCATCGTCTAAATTGTATTCTGCATCTCGTGTGAGTTTTATTGCATGACCTTGAATTTTATCAAAGTGAAAAAAGTTACTAAAAACATCATTTAAATAGTAAGAAATAACGTCATCAAGCATAACAATGGTTTTACGACGACGTGTCTTTTCAGGCGGTAATATAATAAAACGGGGTACTCGGTCTGTGGGGACTTCAAGCATAGCGTAGTGGCTTTTTTCGTCACTCATTTCAATAAACAAGTAAGTCATTGTGTCGTTTATATAGTCTGAGTAATCTTTATTTTCATTAAGTAAAATGGGAGATATATGCTGTAAAACCTTGTCATGAAAATACGCTTTTAGCCAATTAAGATGAAAATCTGTTAATTTTTCGGGGCGATCTACATGGATATTATGAGTGGTTAAATCGTTTAAAATTTGTTGGTGTATTAGGTTAAATTTTTTGCCTAGCTGCAAAACTTTTTGTTGAATTTGACTTAATAAAGCTTCGTCTTCTTCAAAATTAGCATCGGGAAGTTTGTTTAATAAAATACGGCGTTTAACGTCGGCAACACGCACCCTAAAAAATTCATCAAGGTTATTAGAAAAAATCCCCAAAAACCGCATGCGTTCAATTATTGGATTATTTTTGTCTTTAGCCTCTTGTAGAACGCGCTCGTTGAATGACAGCCAACTAAGCTCTTTAGCAAAGTATTCAACGGTTTGAGTATGTTCTATGTGGGCATTCATATTATATTCCATTATCTAACGCTGAGTTAAATATAGAACAATTTAATGACATTAAAATGACATGCGTGTCACTTGTATGACACGCAATAAAAAATTATGCTTCTTCTGTGTCTACTATTAAGTCGCTGGTTATTGACTCAAGCGCATCAATTACTTCGTCTTTATCCATTCCGTTAGGTAAGGTAACGGTTGCAACAGCGCTAAAAATAGGGACTCCCCAATTAGGTGCGCTTTGTTGTCTAGAATTTAAATGAGTAATACTTGCTCCTTTGTGTCGTATTACGCTCGCGAGCTCTTGGACAATACCAGGGCGATCGTTTCCTGTGATCACTAAATTGATTTGTTCACGTGGTGAAGGTTCAATTTCAGTATTGCCAGCTTCAATACGCACTTCAAGTTTTGGTAAAGCGGTAAGCGCGTTTTGCAGTTCCTGAAAATGCTCTTCAGCAACTTCTAACTGAATAATCCCTGCAAAATGACCTAATAAATGGCTAAGGTTACTACATAACCAGTTGCCGTGATTTTTTAAAACTACCGATGAAATATCTTCTACTAAGCCTGGACGATCCTTTCCTAAAATAGTTATTACCAACTGTTTCATAAATTGTGCCTCTTTTTAAGCCCGAAGAATGTAAATGCGTAGGCATTAAATAAAATATGTTTTGATGCTGACGCGCTTTTATAGGTTAATGATTTTATTATGTTAATAATTAATTTAACGTGAATGAAAGAAAGGTAAGCGCATCCCTTAATTTACCATTTGAGTATTAACCTCGTTAAATGCTTTGTCCAATTATTTTTGTTATTTAGTTCCCTTCTAAATGACTAATCTAACGCTTAATTAATACAATAACTTATGCCACCTTAGATATACCTTTAATTAGAGTGCTTATTATGACCGTTGTAACATTACTGTCATCTTGATGAAATATAATTTATAGAACGTTAAGATTTAAAGGTGTTTTGATGACTTCCAATCCGAATAAACCGTCTTTTAATACGGATCGAAGCCGTCTATTTAAAGACAGGTTTGCCAAATTTGGCATAACCGCCGGTGGAGTAATGGTATTAATAGCGCTGTTGTTAATATTTTTCTACCTTCTTTATGTAGTACAGCCAATTTTTGAGTCAGCTAAAGTTGAAAAGCGTGACAGCTTCACAGTAAGTAACGCAGATCAAATAGTTGGCTTAGGTGTTGAAGAGCAAACCGAAGTTGCTTATTTACTAAGCCAACAAGGCCAAGTTGATTTTTACAATGTAGAAAAAGCAAGTTTTGGTAAAAAACTCAAGACGCTTAATGTTGCTCTTCCAAGCGAAGTAACAAGCTTTGCAACGAGTGCACCGTTTCAGGGCCAATACGCATATGGTTTAGAAAACGGCACTGTGATGGTGGTTGTACCTAAGTTTTTAGTTACCTTTCCAAATAACGAACGTAAATTAACGCCACGTGTTGATTATCCGCTTGGTGAAATGGCGTTAGAAGTTGATGCTCAAGGCGCTGCTATCAAGCGCTTTGCGTTTTCTCACTATGAAGATAAAACGGCGGTTGTTGCATTAACCGCAGATAAGCGCGTTTTGTTTAGCAGCTTTGTTGCTGAAGAAAACATGTTTACAGGTGAAGTAGAGTGGGTTGTTGAGCGAACAGAGCTTGATGTTGAAGGTCGTGTAGATGAGCTTTTAATTTCGCCAGATACAACACGTACGTTTATTCGTTCAGCTAATCAAATTTACGTTTATGATACGCGTTATCCAAGTGAAGTAGAGCAAATCCAGTTATTATCGGCTAATGAAGAAAACGCTAATATAGTGTCTGCTCAGTTACTTGCGGGTGCAAACTCGTTAATGCTTGCTAACGATAACGGTGAAGTGTCGCAGTGGTTTGAAGTAAACACAGACGCTGGTCGTCAGTTCCAAAAAATTCGTGCGTTTGAAACAACCAAACAAAGCAAATTAAATATTTTTACAGAATTTTATCGTCGTACTTTTTTCACTACCAGCAGTAACGGTGAGCTTGGTGTTTACTACACAACAAGCGAAGCTAAGCTATGGCAGGGTAAAGTAAGTGAAGGCGAAATTAAACACTTTGCAATTGCTCCACGTTCAAATGCTGCGTTAATTTTAGCGGATGGCAAATTAACGGTATTAGAGGTTCACAACGAACATCCTGAAGTAACATGGTCTGCGTTATGGCAAGAAGTGTGGTACGAAGGTTACCCAGAGCCTGCATACATTTGGCAGTCAACATCTGCAAGTGATGACTTTGAATCTAAATTTTCGCTAGTGCCTATTTCGTTCGGTACAATTAAAGCTGCTTTTTACGCTATGTTATTTGCAGTACCCATTGCGATTTCGTCGGCAATTTACACTGCGTACTTTATGTCGAGTGGATTACGTAAGGTTGTAAAGCCAACCGTTGAAATAATGGAAGCACTTCCTACGGTTATTTTAGGCTTTTTAGCGGGCCTTTGGTTAGCGCCTTTAATTGAAGAGCACTTACCTGCAATTGTTGGCTTACTCATTTTATTACCTATTGGTATTTTAGGTTCAGCACTTGCGTGGACGAAGTTACCAGCAAGTATTCGCCATAAAATACCTGAAGGTTCTCATTCAATTATTTTGATTCCTGTTGTATTAGTTGTTGGTTGGTTCTCGTTCGCAATGAGCGAAACAGTAGAGCTGTGGATGTTTGACGGTAATGTACGCCAGTATCTAACAAACGAGTTGGGCATGACATTCGACCAACGTAATTCATTGGTAGTCGGTATAGCAATGGGTTTTGCAGTGGTTCCAACTATTTTCTCTATTGCAGAAGACGCCGTATTTAGTGTACCTAAGCACTTATCAAATGGTTCATTAGCACTAGGGGCTACTCAATGGCAAACACTCGTACGTGTTGTGCTATTAACTGCAAGCCCAGGTATATTCTCTGCGGTAATGATGGGCCTAGGCCGTGCCGTGGGCGAAACCATGATTGTACTCATGGCAACAGGTAACACACCGATTATGGACTGGAGTATTTTCCAAGGCATGAGAACGCTGGCAGCTAATATTGCGGTAGAAATGCCTGAATCAGAAGTAGGTAGCTCGCATTACAGAATATTGTTTTTAGCCGCCTTTGTACTATTCATATTCACCTTTGTATTTAACACGTTAGCTGAGTTTGTTCGTCAGCAGTTACGTGAAAAATACAGCTCAATGTAAGTGGAGAGACACGACATGGTAAAGCAGTGGTTTAAGTCTGGTTCTCCTTGGATTTGGATGACCGGCGGTGCAGTGAGCATCAGCTTAATTTCGGTTTTAGGTATATTAGCGATGATAGCCTGGAAGGGATTGAGTTTTTTCTGGCCTTCTCAAGTTGTACAGTTTGAGCTTGAAGGCTCGATTGCCAAGCAAACCGTTATTGGTGAAGTTTACGACCGTGAACTCGTACCAAAAGAACGTTTGGCAGCGACAGGTGTTGATGTTTCAGCATTTGATAAAGAAGAATTTGAACGTTTACTTATAAAAACAGGTAACCGTGAATACGTAGCTCTAGATTTTCGTTGGATACTTGAAACCGACATAAAAGCAAAGTCTACACCTGCTACGCTTGCAGTATTTGAACGTAGTAAAAATGGTAATTTTTACGGGTATGTAGAAAGTGTATTTAAAGACGGCAAGCCAGTAGAGGGCGATAAAGTAGAGGCTTTATATGACCTTGTTGAGCGTGCTGTAGATTTAAATGATGAAGCACTGGATTTACAAAATGGCGATATAGGTCATATCAACTATGAACTTGAGCGCTTGCGCTTAAAAGAGAAAAGCTACTTACTTGATAACCAGTTAACAGATGAACGTGTTGCAGAGCTTGCAAAAATGCGTGCTGAATTACGTGCCGAGTACGGCGAGCTTGAAAAAGAGTTATTTGCACTGCGTAAACAGGCCAAGCGCGACCATGTAACGGTAAAAGATATGCGCGGGGAAATAGTTACGATCCCAATGTATCAAGTACTTGATGTGTGGTTTCCGAACGACATGGGCTTTTTTGCAAAGCTAGGCCACTACTTTGGTCAACTAGGCAAGTTTGTATCTGATGATCCACGCGAAGCAAATACAGAAGGCGGTGTATTCCCTGCTATATTTGGTACTGTATTTATGGTTATGTTGATGGCTGTGATAGTAACGCCGTTTGGTGTTGTTGCTGCTATTTACTTGCACGAATACGCGGCTAAAAATGCGGTCACTAAAATGATTCGTATCGCGGTAATTAACTTAGCGGGTGTACCTTCTATTGTTTATGGTGTATTCGGCTTAGGCTTTTTTGTATATATGCTAGGTGGCAGTATCGACCAATTATTTTACCCAGAGTCTTCACCAACACCAGTATTTGGTACGCCAGGTGTAATGTGGTCTGCACTAACATTGGCAATACTAACGTTACCCGTGGTTATTGTATCTACGGAAGAGGGTTTATCACGTATTCCAAGCACTGTACGTGACGGTTCATTAGCATTGGGTGCAACTAAAGTTGAAACCCTATGGCGTATTGTAATTCCAATGGCAAGCCCTGCAATTATGACGGGGTTAATACTGGCTGTTGCACGTGCAGCAGGCGAAGTTGCGCCCCTGATGTTGGTAGGTGTTGTTAAAATGGCACCGACGTTACCATTAGACGGCAACTTTCCGTATTTTCACTTAGACAGAAAGTTCATGCACTTAGGCTTTCATATTTACGATGTTGGCTTCCAGAGCCCGAATGTTGAAGCGGCACGCCCGCTAGTATATGCAACGGCATTTTTACTTGTGTCGGTAATTATCACACTCAACATAACGGCCATTGGTATACGTAACCATTTACGTGAAAAATTCAGATCGCTTGAACACTAATTAGTAAAGATTTAATAGGTAACAAACATGATTACAGTCGCTCCAAAAGTAAACCAAGCCAATTTGGGCATGAAGTTAGATTTAGACAATTTAACAGACGAGCAAAAAGCGTTAGAGATTAAAGATCTCGATCTTTACTACGGTGATAAACAAGCGCTTAGTAAAGTGAATATGAATATTCCAAAAGGCCAAGTAACGGCGTTTATCGGCCCATCAGGTTGTGGTAAATCAACGCTATTACGTTGTATTAACCGAATGAATGACTTGGTTGATATTTGTCGAATTGAAGGTGAAATACTCCTTCATGGACAAAATATTTACGATAAAAATGTAGATGTTGCGGCGCTTCGCCGTAACGTTGGGATGGTGTTTCAGCGTCCTAACCCATTTCCAAAATCGATTTATGAAAATGTAGTCTATGGTCTACGCTTACAGGGCATTAAAGAAAAGCGTAAGTTAGACGAAGTAGTAGAGCAGTCATTACGTGGCGCTGCTTTATGGGATGAAGTAAAAGATAGACTACATGACAGTGCATTTGGTTTATCAGGCGGTCAGCAACAGCGTTTAGTTATTGCTCGATCTATTGCGATAGAGCCTGAGGTTTTACTACTAGATGAACCAACGTCAGCGCTTGATCCAATTTCTACTCTAGTTATTGAAGAACTAATTAACGATTTAAAGAATAAATTTACCGTTGTTATTGTTACGCATAACATGCAACAAGCAGCGCGAGTGTCTGACCAAACAGCCTTTATGTACATGGGTGAGCTGATTGAATACTCAGATACAAATACCTTATTTACAACACCAACAAAGAAAAAGACTGAAGATTATATTACAGGTCGTTACGGCTAAATAATTAACAGTATCGTGTTGTACAAGATTTAGAGAGAAGGTAATTATGGAACATAATATTAATAAGCATATTTCTGGTCGCTTTAATCAAGAGCTTGAAAATGTTCGTAACCATGTACTAAGCATGGGTGGGTTAGTTGAGCAACAACTAAGTAGTGCGCTTGATGCGGTAAGCACTAACGATGCAGAACTTGCAGAAAAAGTGCGTAAAAACGACTACAAAGTTAATGCTATGGAAGTGAGCATTGATGAAGAATGTACTCGTATTATTGCGCGTCGTCAGCCCGCTGCCAGCGATTTACGTTTGGTGATTGCTATTGCAAAAACTATTGCTGACCTCGAGCGTATTGGCGATGAAGCTGAGCGTATTGCAAAAGTGGCTCTCGATTCTTTCACTAAAGATCAACAAGATTTGTTAGTGAATATTGAAAATATGGGTCGTCAGGTTTTAAAAATGTTACACGATGTACTTGATGCGTTTGCACGTATGGATGTGCAACGCGCATTTGAAGTACACAAAGAAGATGCTAAAGTTGATCGTGAATATGAAGCCATAACACGTCAAATTATGACGTACATGATGGAAGATCCACGTTCTATTCCAAAAATCATGGATTTAGTTTGGTCAGTGCGTTCATTAGAGCGGATTGGCGACCGTTGTCAGAATATTGCTGAGTACATTATCTACTTTGTAAATGGTAAAGATATTCGCCATATATCACAGGAAGATATTGAAAAATCGCTTTAAAGTTCATTAGCGCATTTTAACAAAGCGGCTATAAGCCGCTTTGTTTATTTAGCTATAAGTTAAATAATAAAAACCGTTCACAATTGTTGTGAATACTGTAAAATCGCATGCTGCACGCATGTAATTTGATTAAAGGGTCAGTTATGCCTACAAACGCGTTTTTAGGAGTTTTTGCAAAATCTCCTTTCAAACCAATGGAAGATCACATCAAAAAAGTTCATCAAGCTAGTAAAGCTTTGATACCTTTTTTTAATCACGTTTTTTAAAGAAGAGTGGACACAAGCAGAAGAGCTTCGTATCACTATTCGTAATTTAGAGCGTGAAGCCGATGACATGAAAAGAGACATACGTTTACAGTTACCACGCGGTTTATTTATGCCGGTAGAACGTACGGATCTGCTCGAGTTAGTAACCCAACAAGACAAAATTGCTAATAAAGCAAAAGACATTGCTGGGCGCGTAATCGGTCGTGAAATGACCATACCAGCAGTAATGCAAGCTGATTTCTTGGCTTACTTAACTCGTTGTGTGGATGCGACAAAACAAGCATCTAAAGCAATAAACGAGTTAGAAGAGCTATTAGAAACAGGCTTTAAAGGTCGCGAAGTGACCTTAGTAGAAAAAATGCTCGTTGAATTGGATGCAATAGAACAAGACACGGATGACATGCAAATTAAAGTACGCCGCCAACTACGTGAAGTAGAAAGTGAACTTAACCCTGTAGATGTAATGTTTTTATACAGCATTATTGAATGGGTTGGTGAGCTTGCAGATATTGCAGAGCGCGTAGGATCACGTCTTGAGCTGATGTTAGCTCGTTAATTTAAAATCAGTTCAAACACGAAAGATTAAGGTTATACAATGGATATCATTGCATCTTACGGCACGGTATTAGTTTTAATTGCCGCAGCTGTTGGTTTTTTCATGGCTTATGGTATTGGCGCGAACGACGTTGCGAACGCCATGGGTACATCTGTAGGTTCAAAAGCATTAACAATCAAACAAGCTATTTTAATAGCTATGATTTTTGAGTTTGCAGGTGCTTATTTGGCAGGTGGTGAAGTTACATCAACTATTCGTAAAGGAATAATTGATGCTGCACCGTTTGCGAATATTCCTGAACTGATGGTTTTAGGTATGATTGCCGCGCTATTTGCCGCGGGTTCATGGCTACTAATCGCTTCATTTTTAGGTTGGCCAGTATCAACAACTCACTCTATTATTGGTGCAATCATTGGTTTTGCGCTAGTAGCTGTGGGTACAGAAGCAATCCAGTGGAATAAAGTAGGCGGCATTGTAGGAAGCTGGATCATTACACCAGCTATATCCGGCTTTATTGCGTATCTAATATTCATGAGCGCGCAAAAGCTTATATTTGATACAGATGCACCATTAAAGAACGCTAAACGCTACGTACCAATCTACATGGGTTTAGCGGGTTTTATCATGGCTTTAGTTACAATAAAAAAAGGTTTAAAGCACGTTGGTATTAACCTAGGTTCTGTTGAAGGCTATGCGCTTTCAATTGGTGTTGCAGTGGTTGTTGCCATCATTGGTAAAATTGCTATTTCTCGCTTAAACATCGATCCTAAAGCTGATAAGCAAATGCAATTTAATAACGTAGAAAAAGTGTTTGCGGTATTAATGGTGTTAACCGCTTGTTGTATGGCATTTGCTCACGGTTCTAACGATGTTGCTAATGCAATTGGTCCACTAGCTGCTGTTGTAAATATTGTTGAAAACAACGGTGAAATTGCTAAGAAGGCAGCAATTGCATGGTGGATTCTTCCACTAGGTGGCTTTGGTATTGTTGCAGGTCTTGCCATTTTAGGTAAAAAAGTAATTAAAACAATTGGTGAAGGCATTACACATTTAACGCCTAGCCGTGGTTTTGCTGCAGAACTTGCCGCTGCTTCTACTGTTGTTATTGCATCAGGAACTGGTATGCCAATCTCTACTACTCAAACCTTAGTGGGTGCGGTACTAGGTGTAGGTATGGCACGTGGTATTGGTGCACTTAACATGAGCGTTATCAGAAACATTGTAGTTTCTTGGGTAATAACGTTGCCAGTTGGTGCTGCCCTTGCTATTGTTATCTTCTACGTACTGAGAACCGCATTTGGGGTTTAACAAAAAAGTACTAAAAGACTTTTAGCTTGAAAAGATCTCAATGCCCTAGGTATTGGGGTCTTTTTATTTGTGGAAAGAAAAAATGACCAATCTTCCAAGTATTAAACAGCTTCAGTATTTACTCGCTGTTCATCAGCATCAGCATTTTGGCCGTGCAGCCAGTGCCTGTTTTATTGGCCAGTCGACACTAAGCAGTGCCATTCAAAATCTTGAAGAAACGCTGGGTTGTCAACTTATTGAGCGTGAAAACCGAAGCCTTATGTTTACAAGCATAGGTGAAGAGGTTGTTGAGCGTTCACGAAAAATAATTAACGACACTATTAGTTTAAAAGAGCTTACAAAAAGCTTTTTAACGCCGCTTAGCGGTAAGTTAACCGTTGGCGTTATTCCTACTATTGCAAGCTTTATTGCAGCGCCTTTGTATCACTTTTGTCAGCAAACTTTTTGTGAATTAGAGTTGGTACTAATTGAGGATACCAGCGACAAATTACTGGATAAGCTAGAGCATGGGCACATTGACTTAGCGTTACTGGCATTACCGTATGCAACCGACAAGTTCCATACCCAAATTTTAGCAAAAGATCATTTTAGCTTAGTGCACCATAAAGATTATATGCCTGCAAAGGGCGTAGAAGACTTTAACCTATTACCTGATGCCAGTGTGTTTTTGTTAGAGCGAGAGCACTGTATGACGGGTCACGCGCTGAGTGCGTGCCATTTAAACCGCTCAAGCTGTATTAACCCATTTGAAGCGGCCAGCTTACATACATTACTCAGTATGGTTGAACACCAGCTCGGGGTGACCTTTTTACCACAAATGGCCATTAATGCCGGTATTTTAGAAAATAAACAGATGGTCGCCACACCGTCGCAAAGCGATGCTTACAGAGATATTGGTATTCTCTGGCGAAAAACTACTGGACGTATTCGCGATTTTAAATTGTTTAGCCAGCAGCTTGAGGTGTTTTTACAACGCCAATGTAGTATAAACTTTAATGAGCCAAGCAATTAAAGTTAACCGCTATTAAAAAATTAAAGCAGCCTACAATGGCTGCTTTTGACGTTGAACATGGCTTTCAAATGGCTCCAGTTCAGGTAAAAAAAGTAAGTAAATCCATACCACTACATTAAAGTAGGGCACGCATCCTAATACGGTAAATACTTTGACGGGGTAACCTTTTAAACTTGAATACCTGTAACATTGGTACGCAATAATAAGGTGAATTATCAGTAATAATATAACTAGTTGCGCCATACCTTCCTCCCTAAAACCCTTGTAACTTGTAATCAACCATGTATTGACTGGGGGTTGATGTCATGTTTATACAGCGTAATCCTTTAAATTACATGACATCCTCTTTATCTGATAAAGAAAGTATAGGCAAGAAAGAAAATAATGGAAGAAAAAAGTGACGTTAAATTGTTCGAATTTGTTAGTTTTAACCTAGGCTACTGTTGGTAAATACTTTTATTTTGATAAATTTTTTCAAGCTCATCATTTATTTTTTCAACAGGAACGGGGCGAGCAATAAAGTAGCCTTGTCCGTAGTCGACACCAATGTCTCTTAAAGTAGTAAATAATTCTTTATTTTCAACGTATTCCGCAACAGAATATTTATCGAGTGAGCGACTAATGTCGTTAATTGCTTTTACCAAAGCAAGGTCAATGGGGTCATTAAGCATGTCGCGAACAAACGAGCCATCTATTTTCACATGTTGAGCAGGTAGCTGTTTTAGGTAACTAAAGGTACTAAAGCCAGTCCCAAAATCGTCTATTGAGAAGTGACACCCTAAAGAGTTAAGTTTATCAATCATCTTACGTGTAGCTTGTATGTTATTTATGCTTGCGGATTCGGTGATCTCAAAAATAATCCGTGTGGCGGGAACATTGTACTTTTCAAGGTTCGATTCAATGAGTGGTAGCAGCCGTTCATCTAAGAATGATTGTGCAGATAGATTAATAGCAACTTGGCTAAGTTGAGGGTATTTTGCAACACTGGCAATTGCATTTCTAATTACGCACTGATCCATTAAAAAGGTGTCGTTAAGCATTTCTAGAGACGGAATAAACTGATTAGGGTAAATAAGAGTGCCTTCATGCTTTAAACGCAATAGTGCCTCAAAGTAAGCAACTTTTTCTGCTTTAAAATCCCATATAGGCTGGTAATGCAATTCAATATTATTCTGTTGAAGTGCTTGGCGGATTTCGTGTCCCCACTCAAGACCTGTTTGAAGTGTATTGTTGTGCGCATCTTCTTTTGAATAGCAATGTACTAAGTTACGGCCTAAGTTTTTTGCAATATACAAAGCAATGTCGGCTTGTTTTAAACACTCATTAGGGTCGTTATTGTTTACTGTAATTTGCGTTAAGCCGATAGAGCAGCTTATTGTGTAGCTTTGCTCGTTTGACTTAAAGGTATGCTGCTCTATGGCACTACAGACACCTTCTGCAATAAGGTGCGCATCGAGTAGGTTCATATTTTTTAGAATGACGGCAAATTCATCGCCACCAATGCGACATACTAAGTGTTCTTTTTCAATGTTGTCTTTAAACAGCTGTGCCACATCTTTTAACACCAAGTCGCCTTGATGATGGCCTTGGCTATCATTAATAATTTTAAAATGATCAAGGTCAATGTAAATCAAGGCATGCTCAATATCGCTGTGAGTATGTTTGGGTTTACAAATACGACTTAGCTCTTGGTCAAAGTGGTATCGGTTGTGTAGGCCAGTTAATGGGTCATGCAGCGCAAGGTGGCGTAATTGAAGTTCGGCTTGCTTACGCTCGTGAATGTTATCAATAGTGACAGTGATCGTTGCATTATTGCGTCTGTTTTTAATTAGCTGCAACCTACATTCAACCCAAATTTGGCCACCATTTTTATGTTGGAGTTTTACTTCTATTTGCTGATGATCGTTTCCGCCACCAAGTATATCATCGATGGTTGCTTTTAGCTTTATTTGACATTCACCAGTATAAAATTGCGTTAGGCTTTTTTGCAGGCTCGTTTTAACGCCAAAACCACTTAAGGTTTCCCAGGCTGGGTTTATAAAGCGAATTTTTCCTAATTGGTCGAGCTCAAGAACAACAGTATTAAGGTGCAATAATATGCGCTGATGAGCTGAGAATAGTTCTTTGTATTTCACTTCGCTGACGCTTAACTGCTCTACTTTTTGAGCAAATTCAGCGTAGCTCACCATAAAGTCTTCTCGGCGAGCGGCATGATCACATACTTTATTTAAAAATGAAGGTTCGTAAGGGGCGCGAATAAAATCGGTTACACCCGATAACAAAAGCTGTTCTGCATAATCTGCATCAGGGTTATCTATAATAGTAACAATGGCTTGCTTTGGGTTATGTTGTAAAATATTTTCGACAAGCAGGCTAGATTCATCTGCTTTTTCTTGTGTGGTATCAAGTAGTACGATTGAGAATTGTTGTTGGTTGTACTGGTTCAGTGCGGCTTTACACGTTGTGACATGTGTAATAGCAAAATTTAGTTTTAGTTCTTCAGTTATCGACTCCGCTTTGTTTGCGTGGGGCTCCAACAAAAGTAGGTTTAGTCGACTGCTTTTTTCTAAATGTGTAGATAAAACATTAGCCAGAACTTGCGGTAGCATATCTTGGTTTTCAAAAGGCAAAACAGCATCGATTCCGTAACTACGGGCGGTTGTTTCTGCAATTCGTTCGCAGTAAGTCGGGGGCATCAACAAAATAGGGGTGTTTTTAGGGGTTTTTAATAGCCCTGAGCGAATCATACGAGAAAAACGCCAACCGTCTATTTTACCCACATTTAATCCAGTGATAATAATATCAACCGGTTGTTGCTTAAGAGTTTTAAGAGCTTCCTGGCTATCATTTGCTTCGATAAAGCTAAATACGTTAAGCTTTTTTAAAGTATCTTTAATCACCCTGCGCTCAGCACGGCTTGCATTTAAAATCAGCAAATTTAATTGTTCTGCCACGCAGGAGATCCTAAAAATCGTAATTTACTACCATTACTAAGGGTAATAAGTTTTGTTAGTAAGAACAAGTAGATTTGAATAATGCCCCAGAATAGAAGGATGCTTAGGTTTACAGAAGTTGAGTTGGCTTCTTGAGCTTAATTGGCGATAGATATACACTTGGCGCGATTTTTAATGATGTGGATTACCAACTATGCGCGTAGCTGACTTTAGTTTTGACTTACCCGATGAATTAATTGCTCGCTTTCCTAAAAAAGATCGTACGAGTAGCCGCTTATTAAGCCTCGATGGTCCAACAGGGGAGATAAGCCATAAAGTATTTAGTGATATTCTTGAGCTAGTTAACGAAAACGACTTACTCATTTTTAATAATACGCGAGTAATACCAGCACGTATGTTTGGCCAAAAAGCATCGGGCGGTAAGGTTGAGGTACTTGTAGAACGAGTATTGGATGAACACCGTGTGCTTGCTCATGTTCGTGCAAGTAAATCATTAAAACCAGGCAATGAGGTTATCTTAGAAGGCAAAGCTAAAGCCACTATGATTGCCCGTCACGACACCTTATTTGAGCTGGAATTTGATCACAGCAAAAATGTACTCGATACACTTAACGATATTGGTCACATGCCGTTACCGCCTTATATCGACCGACCAGATGACGAAGCTGACCGCGAACGTTATCAAACAGTATATGGTGAAAAACCAGGGGCTGTGGCAGCACCTACAGCGGGCTTACATTTTGACGAACCGCTTATGGCTGCGCTTAAAAATAAAGGTGTAAAAATGGCCTTTGTCACGTTACACGTAGGCGCAGGTACATTTCAGCCGGTACGTGTAGAGACTATTGACGAACACGTCATGCACTCAGAATACATTGAAGTACCACAAGATGTTGTGGACGCTGTAGCACAGACTAAAGCGAGCGGTGGGCGAGTGATTGCTGTTGGTACTACATCAATGCGTTCGCTCGAATCAGCTGCAAAAATACATGGCGGTAAATTAGATACTTACTTTGGCGATACCGATATTTTTATTTTTCCGGGTTACCAATTTAACGTCGTCGATGCCATGGTCACTAATTTCCATTTACCTGAGTCAACGTTAATTATGTTGGTGAGCGCCTTCAGCGGACAAGACAACATAATGGGTGCCTACAACACAGCAATAGAACAAAAATATCGCTTTTTTAGTTATGGCGATGCTATGTTTTTAACACGTAAATAGCGCTGTTTTATTTATTATCAAATATAACTAACACTCAGCCCCAGCATACTTGCTGGGGTTTTTAGTTGCATATGATTATAACGAGCGAATTTACCGCAGCTAATAGTATTAGCAGTGCAAAAAGGGTAGAATCGAGCGGTTAAATTATAGCTTGTTGGACTGTTTTTCCGACATTGAGGATGATATGAAATTTGAATTAGACCGCACCGACGGTAAAGCGCGCCGTGGCCGCTTGATTTTTGACCGTGGTGTAATAGAAACACCTGCATTTATGCCAGTAGGTACTTACGGTACTGTTAAAGGCATGACACCTGATGAAGTTAAAGCAACAGGTGCGCAAATTTGTTTAGGTAATACCTTTCACTTAATGCTTCGCCCTGGTACTGAAATTATTAAGCAGCACGGCGATTTGCACGACTTTATGAATTGGGACTTCCCAATTTTAACTGACTCAGGCGGCTTCCAAGTATTTAGTCTTGGCGCAATGCGTAAAATTACCGAAGAAGGTGTTTTGTTTCAGTCACCTGTAAACGGTGACCAAATAATGATGTCGCCAGAAAAATCAATGGAAGTGCAACGTGATTTAGGGTCAGATATTGTAATGATATTTGACGAATGTACGCCATACCCTGCTACTGAAAAAGAAGCTAAAGACTCTATGGAGTTGTCTCTTCGTTGGGCTAAACGCTCAAAAGAAGGTCACGGCGATAACCCTTCTGCGTTATTTGGTATTATTCAAGGTGGTATGTACCCAGAATTACGTGCACAATCACAAGCCGGTTTAGAAGAAATTGGCTTTGACGGCTATGCACTTGGTGGTTTATCAGTTGGTGAACCTAAAAACGAAATGATGAATATTCTTGATCATTGTGCGTACAAAATGCCTGAAAATAAGCCGCGTTACTTAATGGGTGTTGGCAAGCCAGAAGATTTGGTTGAATCGGTACGCCGTGGCATAGATATGTTTGACTGTGTTATGCCGACGCGTAATGCACGTAATGGTCACTTATTTATTACCACTGGTATCATTAAAATACGTAACGCAGTGCACAAAACAGATACCGGTCCACTCGACCCTGATTGTGATTGCCATACGTGTAAAAATTACTCGCGTGCTTATTTACATCACCTTGATAAATGTAACGAAATTTTAGGTGCACGACTAAACACAATACATAACTTACGTTACTATCAGCGTGTTATGGAAGGCCTGCGCAATGCAATTAGCGAAGGTAAACTAGAAGAATTTGTAAAAGATTTTTACGCTCGCCGCGGCCAAGAAGTGCCAGAGCTTGCAGATATAAAAAATTAAACTTTAAATTTAAAGAGGAAGTATTATGAGTTTATTTATTTCAAACGCACACGCATCAGCTGGCGCACCTGCAGCCGGTGGCGGCATGGAAATGCTAATCATGTTAGCTATTTTCGGTTTAGTTTTTACTTTTTAATTTACCGCCCACAAGCTAAGCGTGTTAAAGAGCATAAAGGCTTAATGAATGCGATGGCTAAAGGCGATGAAGTACTAACCCAAGGTGGTTTAGTAGGTAAAATTGTTAAAATTGCAGAAGATAAAGATTTCATCGTTATCTCTTTAAATGAGCAAGCAGAAGTTACAGTTCAAAAAGCGTCTGTATCTGCTGTATTGCCAAAAGGCACAATGAAGTCGCTATAAAAATAATAAGGACGACCCCGTGTTAAACAAGTTTCCAGTGTGGAAGTATTTACTTGTTTTAGCTGTGGTTGCCATTGGCCTTTTATATGCCTCTCCAAACTTGTATGGCCGTGACCCGGCTATACAAGTTTCGGGCGCTAAAGGTGCTGATGTTGATCTCAGTGTAGTAGACAAAGTAAACGCAACCCTTAAAAAACATAACGTAGCAGTTAAATCAACTAAGCTTGAAGGCGGGCAAATACTTGTTCGTTTTAAAAATGTTGAAGAGCAATTAAAAGCACAAGATTTACTGCGTGACTCGCTAAGTGACGATTACATTTCAGCCATTAATATGGCGCCGGCTCAACCTCTTTGGTTAAAATCCCTTGGCGGAAATCCAATGAAGTTAGGTCTAGATTTAAGTGGTGGCGTACATTTCACCATGGAAATCGACATGGCAACAGCGGTTGATAACCAGCTTGAGCAAATGGAGCAAGATTTCCGTAGCGATCTACGCGAAGAAAAACTTCGTTATCGCAGCGTTCGTCGCGTGGCTGGCTCTGACCGTATGCGTGTTGAAATGCGTAATGAAGAAGATAAAAATGCTGCAGAGCGCTTTTTAGAATCTCGTTACCCACTTAACGTATACATTGATGACAGCAGTAACGATAATGCATTTTTTGCCACTATGAGTGAGCAAAAGCTGAAAGAGATTCGTGACTACGCCATCAAGCAAAACGAAACAATCATTCGTAATCGTATCAACCAAATTGGTGTTGCAGAGCCAAACGTACAGCGCCAAGGTGCTGAACGTATTATTGTGCAATTACCCGGTGTGCAAGATACCGCTCGTGCTAAAGAAATTTTAGGTGCGACAGCAACGCTTGAGTTTCGTGAAGTAGACGAAAACGCCGATCCAAGCGCTGCCGCTCAAGGCCGTATCCCTGCGGGCACTGAAATGATCATGAGCCGCGACGGTTACCCTGTGGTACTTAAAAAACGCATTATTCTTGAAGGTAGCCATATTACTGGTGCGCAATCTGGCGCAGATGAATACCAACGCCCACAAGTAAGCATTTCACTCGACAGCAAAGGCGGTTCAAAAATGAATGCCTTTACTAAGCGTGCTATTGGCAAGCGTATGGCAACGGTATTTATTGAATACAAACCATCAGGTAAAAAAGACGAAAACGGTAAAGCACTTCCACCTATTAAGGTAGAAGAAGTTATTAACGTGGCAACAATTCAAGCTCGTTTAGACCGCTCTTTTCGTATTACAGGTATTGATAACCCAGCTGAAGCACATAACTTAAGTTTACTGCTTCGCGCTGGTGCACTTGTTGCACCCATTCAAATTGTTGAAGAGCGTACAGTGGGGCCAAGCTTAGGCCAAGAAAACATTGAAGCAGGTATGACTGCGGTTGCACTTGGTTTTGCGTTTGTACTTGCCTTTATGCTTATTTATTACAAAGGGTTTGGCTTAGTGGCTAACTTAGCGCTTGCGGCAAACTTGGTGCTTATTGTTGGCATAATGTCACTTATTCCAGGCGCTACGTTAACCTTGCCGGGTATTGCAGGTATTGTACTGACAGTTGGTATGGCGGTTGATGCTAACGTACTTATTTTTGAACGTATCCGTGAAGAGCTGGCCGATGGTCGTAGCCCGCAACAAGCCGTTCATTTTGGTTACGATAGCGCATTCAGTACTATATTTGATGCCAATATCACTACGTTAATTGCGGCAGTTATATTGTTTGCAGTGGGCACGGGCCCAATTGCAGGCTTTGCCGTTACATTAGCTATTGGTATTTTAACTTCAATGTTTACAGCCATTGTTGGTACCCGAGCTGTGATCAACTTATTTATTGGTGGTAAACGCATTGATAAACTTTCTATTTAAGGGGCAGACATGCAAATTTTAAGTTTGGGTAGCAGAACCCTTCGTTTCATGTCTCTTCGAAAAGTGGCAATGGGCTTTTCTACGCTATTAATTGTAGCGTCGATAGTATCAATGTTTACGAAGGGCTTAAATTTTGGTCTTGATTTTACCGGCGGCACCGCGGTAGAAGTGGGTTTTTCTCAACCGGCTGATCTTAAAAAAGTGCGTAATGTACTTGGTGAAAATGGCTTTGCTGATGCATCAGTGCAGTTATTTGGTTCGAGCCAAGATATATTAGTGCGCTTAGCTCCACGTGGAAGCGATGTTAAAGCTGAAGTGATTGGTAACCAAGTAATTGATGCCCTGAAAAAAGCGGACGACAGCGTGGTCATGCGTCGTATTGAGTTTGTCGGCCCAAGTGTCGGTGAAGACTTGAAAGAGCAGGGTGGCCTAGCCATGTTAACTGCACTTATTTGTATCTTAATTTACGTTGCATTTCGTTTTGAGTGGCGTTTTGCTGTGGGTGCTGTAGGCGCACTATTACACGATGTAATTATCACTTTAGGTTTGTTTTCAGTACTGGGTTTAGAGTTTGATTTAACTATATTAGCGGCAATATTGGCGGTAATCGGTTACTCACTCAACGATACTATTGTTGTATCTGACCGTATTCGTGAAAACTTCCGTAAAGTACGTATCGACGATACCGTTGAAATTATTGATATTTCACTTACGCAAACACTTAACCGTACACTTGTTACATCAATCACCACAATTTTGGTATTGATTGCATTGTTTGTATGGGGTGGACAAACCATTCATGGTTTTGCTACTGCATTATTGTTTGGTGTATTTATTGGTACATATTCTTCTGTATATGTTGCAAGCTCGGTTGCACTTGCAATGGGAGTAAGTAAAGAAGATTTAATACCAGAAGTGATAGAAAAAGAAGGTGCAGATCAAGATCCGATGGCAATGCCATAATCTTAAATGCATTAAAAAAACCGCTCTATG
>NZ_BADX01000101.1:0-2824 GCF_000241365.1 Pseudoalteromonas sp. BSi20480
CTTCGATGAAAAAAACGACCCTAAAGAACGCTTCATACAAGCTCTGGATGAGTTTGATATACAAGGCAATTTCAGAACTTTAATGATTAAACACTTTTCAGATACATGGATGAATGTATTTAGAGGTGTATTAGCTCTTGAAGATGCCCTAGCTGAGACTCAATCCCATACATCAGAGTCTACGAAGTGCATTTCTATTTTATTGACTCAACAGAAAACTATTGTAAATAGTATTTCGAGTTATTACGGATATTATCTACTCCCATTGGATGATGAGGCAATAATTGCTTTTTTAAAGGACGTAGCTGAGATTTATTACCCTAACGCACTGTTTGGGTTATTTAATGACTGTATGGATGAACGTAGTAGCTATATAATGTTTTCATCATGGTTGTATGGAAAGGATTACTGCCTCACTAAAGCATTCTTTGATGATACTTCATTATGTTTGTTGAATGATAGCGATAGAGCGTTTCAAGTTTGGAGTTTCTTTGATGAAATATCCAATAATTTAAGTTTACTAGATAGTAACCGCTTATATAAAGCTATGACTTATATAGCTACTTCAAACATCGTGCAAGGCCCTCAAACTGAAGAGGTAACTAGCACTTCAACTAATATAATTCGTGGTTTAGATTTTATAAGGGCATGGATAACTTACGACTCTCAAGCTGGTAGGTTTAGTTATAAGTGGTTCGATTTTTTATACTTTTACAATAAGTCCTTCTCTAATCTTGATTATTCAATATCTCATGAACTTATAGACAGTGATGAAATTCAAACTTTAAATTATGAATGGCTTGAAAACACGAAGCTAGAGCTTCAAGAGTTACAATTTATAAATACTGATTTAGATATTGTTCCACCCGAAGAGCATGAACAGTGGGCTCGAGACCTAGATGGATACTTTAAAACGTTTACGTATCGTAACTTTGAGACGTACTATAATCACAACAGCTCAAATGTTATTGATTTATATAAGCGTCAAGACAATGCTCATCATGAGTTTTGTTTAAAATTGAAACCGCTACAGATATCGGCTTGGATTGAATTTTCTATAAAAGAAGATTTTCGAAGATTGCTTGAATCAAAGCCTAGTCAGTCTCGAGGTGAATTAAAGGGTAGCGTTGATTTATGGGGTTATGGTAAGTATTTCACCTTATGGAAAAAAGTATTTTTAGCTGCTCTAGAAGAATTAGACTATCAAAGTAAACTACGAGTTTTATCTTGTTCAATTCCTTTTAATAGCCGTCGAGCTGAAGATTTATTATATCCAGAATGCGCTGCTTGGTGGAATGAGCTTTTTACCGACTTGATTGCCTATAAGGGTTTTCCTAAATCGTTAATTCCTGATTGGACTGTTGTAGCAATGGACAGGCTAGAACGAGAAGAGATGGTTCCCTATATAGATAGAAGCATTGGGATAATACGTGGTGAAATCGTAAAAAAAGAGAATGAAGATCATCTTGAAACATATCATCAAAAACTTGAAAAGTTACTTAGTTCTTTAGATCGCTCTTCACCTGAAAAGGCTCTACGCCACCGCCTCTTACTAATGCGTTCTTCAACTAACGCTTTTTCTGATGAATCAATCTCAAAGCTTAAAACCCCGTTTAAGCGTGATGGTTTTTGTAAATGGTACGATTCTTTAAACCAGCTTGCAGATGAACATTTCGCATATAAAACGAATCGAAATAGAGAAGTCACACAAGCTAATTATGATCAAATTAAAAAAGAGTTTTATGTTCAATTTTCCCAGCAATTAGCTGAATTTTGCCTAAGCCGACTGCGTCTTCGTAAAGGTGAAAAAGCGAAAGATGATAAATATGAAACGAGCCAAGTTACAGAACAATCTTCTGTTTGGAGGCAAGGTTACTTAAAAGCTCTTACTGAATTAGGTTTAGACTTAAATGGACAAGTCCATAAAACAGTTAACTTCACTAAAAAATCAGATCCCAATGAGGATGTGCGAGCTATTGCCAGTGAGTGTTATAAGGCTGTTCGACGACACGCTAAGAAAGACTCTTCAGTTCAAGATATAAAAAGAAGCATTATTGCTGCCGAATGGTGGCTTCTTATGTGTCAGCGAACTGAGTTAGGTCATGAAATTGATTCTGACAAAGCCGTAAAAACTAGACGTAACCTTATGCGCAACCCATAACTTATTAATTATCTTCAATCTAAATAACTAAACTTGGTGTACTAGAGCCTGATGCTCTTACTATGACGCTAGCCGTCCGCCATGTAAAAACTTTACGGTCAATATGGCCAGTCAAGGAGTATACGTATGCATAACTTTTCTGAAAATTTATTTAAAAAACACATTAGACAAATAGAAGCTGATATTGAGTCTGACTACCAAATGTTGAAATTTGGGTCAGGTGTTCATGATGGCCAAGTTCGAATAGCTGAGTCAGGTATTACGACATGTAAAAAGTGTGTCTCTGGTGATGGTATTAAAAAACGAATTTACGGTAGCTCTATTGAAGCAGAAAGAGCTGCTGATGATTTCTATGAGCGATCAAATCGAGAGCTCGAAGCTTATAGGTGTCCCGTAGGCAGTGGTTGGCATTTGAGGAAACCTAAATATAGATAATGAGTAGTTATGATTAACATTCCCAAACTATAATAATTACGCTTAGATTGGGGTTAATAGCACCTACTAAAATTCCCAATCTATAACTAAAAATTCTATAACGAAAAACGCGGTCTAAAAAACTGCATTTTCCCAAACTATAATGACTTTGATCACGCGACTAATTTTTGAACTTTAATGGGTAGTAAGCTCCACTGTGGAGTGGGATTTATCAAAATTATAAAAGCT